>JAQWDO010000106.1 GCA_028705415.1 Dehalococcoidales bacterium | reverse complement strand
CTTGAAATAGTCCACGTATTTGTTTTGCTCAATAGATCATGATTGTAAGCTGGTTTGTCCATAGATAACTTATATGTTATCATTCGACTTCTGAAATGAAATATGGCTAAAGGTGTTTTTATGGATGGAACCGATTTTAAAGAGTTTAAGAATGAATTACTGCAAAACCCAAACGTTAAGCAGCGCTATGAAGCATTAAAACCCAAATACGCAGTTATTGCTGCCTTGATTGCACAAAGGAACAAACTGAAGGTCAGCCAGCGGGAGCTTGCAAGAAGAACCGGTTTAAAACAGCCGGCAATTTGCAGGCTGGAAAGTGGCAATGGGGATGTAACTCTGGATACTCTTTTAAAGGTTACCCGTGCTCTGGATATGGAATTATTGTTAAAGGCGAAATAGCCTTTAACTTTTCTTTGCCCTCCCCCTTGGATAAATCCCCTTACAATAAATAGTGCATTTTCGCCTGGAAAGTAAAAAGTTGCTGTTACCGTAGTCCTCAAATATGCTATCATTCCTGCCAATATTTCTCTTCAGGAGCTTTTGTTTGTTATGGATATGTTTGAAGATGAAGAGCTACGGACAATATGGATTGAAGCTGAAAATCATATCCACCAGGGAGAATATAGAGAAGCTATAGAAATCTACAAATACATTCTGGCAAGGTATTCGGACCGGCCTGACTACACTGAATATGCCAACGCTTTCATAGCCGAGCAGTATCTTACATTAAGACAGCTGGATCTGGCCAGGTATCATATCACCCAGGCTTTGAGCCTCAACCCTGCCGAACCTCATTACCACTATATTCTTGGCCATATATACACATTAGAACAGCAATGGGATAAAGCTATAATTGAGTTTGAGTATGCCGTTTCGGCAGAGCCAGATGATGGAGAATACTGCCGCGCCCTGGGCTGGGCTTTATGTCAGAAAGGCGATAGACATCATGGTTTGAAATATTTAAAAAGGGCCATTACACTGCAACCAGCCAACACGGGAGCCTTTGCCGATCTTGCCGCTTACTACCTGAGCATCCTTGATTTTCCCAAAGCCAAAAAGTATGTTAAAAAAGCATTAAGGCTTGATCCTGGCAACCTACTTATCCAAAACATGCTTGAGACAATTTATGCCTTCAGCCTGGCTTCTGGCAGTCTGGATAAAATTACAGACAATTTTTGTACCGAATATGCAAACCCCGACTGCCATGACATCCACCGCTTCAAGGTAACCCTGAAAGACAATCCGGATATCTGGCGGATAATCGATATCAAGTCAACCCAGAGGTTATCCAGCCTGCACAAGGCAATCCTTAAAGCATTCGACCGGAGTAAGGACGGCAATTACAGCTTCTTTTTAAACAATGTTGCCTATGACGAAGAGTATGAATATGCCTCACCTGAAGCTGCCAGGAAGAGAAATGTCAAGATGGCCGGCCGTTTAAGAATTGACAGCGTCGGGCTGTACAGCACCAGGGAATTTCTGTACCTTTTTGATTACGATAACGAACAATGGCATACAGTTGAAATGATCGATGTGTTTGAAAAAGTCACCAAAGCCGAATACCCCAGAGTGGTTAAACGGAAAGGTAAGCTTAAACAATAATTTAGCTGCTTTGCCGTAACCACCAATAGGTGGTTTTCATGATAGATTCATTTCATAAAGCTGCTCGTTGACCTCGGTGCCCCAGGTAACACCCTGGTGCTGTTTTACAACCATAAAACCGTATTTGTGGTACAGGCGGCAGGCAGCACCAAGCCCTTCAAAACTCCACAGGAAAACGCGCCTGTAGCCATAGCTGCGACAAAAATCCAGTGCAGTTCAGCTACCCTGCCTATCGAGCCGGGTATATACCCTTCTATTATTTTTATGGGCGCCATGTCCATTAAGCAATATTTTTACCGGAGGCATACCCCCAAGCCAACCATCTGCAACTTAAGCACCATATTCATGATCCATCAGGAGAACGAAGCTATTAATCTCTTAACTCAAAATTCGTTAACCAGGGCAAGGAATTGAAATGGCTAAGAGGCCACACAAGGCCGCTTATTGATATTGCGTTTTTAGCCTGCTGAAATCCTGCAATACCTTGACAAATAGCAAAATCCGCTATAGTTTAGTATTGCGTAATGTCTTGTAAAGAGTTTCCTTACAGGTATAGTGAACATGCAAAGAAAAGGAAATTTGAGCGCCCTATTTCTGATTTAGAGGTCAAGGAGTGTATCGAGAATTGCGAAACGATGTATACTGACAAGTGTGGTAATCCTGTCTATCGGGCAAAAGTAAATGGCAGGGGTATAAAAGTTGTAGTTGCCCTTGCAGAGCCAGACTTTATTATCACGGTAGCTGATTACCAGGGAGGATGAAATGAAATTTTCTTATGACTCAAAGGCTGATGCAATATATATTACTGTTAGCAATAATAGATACGATCATGGGAAAGACATTGATGGGGAAAGGCGAATTGATTATGATGCCACCGGGAATATTATAGGGATTGAGTTATTGTGTGTTAGCACGGGGGTTATTACAGATGACTTACCCTACAGAGCAGAGGTAGAAAGCTATTTAGAAGAAAAAGGGATCAAGATCTTCGCTTAAAACAGTAAAGTATAAACAGAAAAACCAAAAAAACCATAGCAATCTTATAAATTCTGGCGCCAAGAATAGAACTGCTTCCAAACGTTTAAAAACGGAATTTTTCCATCCAGGCTGTTGTTATATATAACATTACGTTAATTAACATAGTCTTGCACGCACTTCTTTGAACTGATTATTTACTATATCCTCATGTAGTTATGTGCCTGCAAACAGTTCTATAAGGCGCTTTCCTCGTTTGCGCCAAAACCCACTTTGGTTTTGAGAGCAAAACAGGTTAAAATAGTAAGAAACTGGTTGGTCAATATGAGTGCCGAAAGTTTGAAATTTTCCAACCGGGATTATTAATTTGAAATTAAATACAAATATAGAATATATTCTTAAGATACCAGGTAGTTCAGCTATGCAAGCTTTGCCGGGTATCTTATTTATATTGGAGGGGAAGTTTGAACAAGGGGCTTCATAAAGTCTTCACGGCACTGCTTGCGCTTGGTTTTGCATTAATATCAACTCCGGTTCCGGCACTTTCAGCCGAATCAACAGTGGTTCTGACGGTCAACCCTTCTTCCGGGCAAACAGGAGAAAGCGTAACTGTGTCCGGAACTGGATTATATCTGGGCCAGACCACCATGTTCAGATTATACTTCACCGATCAGGAGGTTAACCTCAGTCAAGATTATGTATATGTGGAAGACACACTGACAAGCTACTGTTATTTTCCGGTTACCGATATCGTTGGTGATTCCTTTACACAAACCGTGGCTATTCCTGCTTATTTTAATAACAAGCCTGTAGATAAGGATGGTACCTATTACTTTTATCTTGCCAAACTTAACGGGATGATAAACAAATTTGTTATTTTAGGCGGAACACCTTTTGAAGTAACCGGCTTTTCTGATGTGACTTTAACCCCCGCTCAAGGGAGTTCAGGCCAGGAGCTTGAGATTACCGGAGGCGGGTTCTGGCCGGGAGAGAATATCCAGATACTGTTTGATGGTATTGATATTACCGAAGAGTATGTGGACGGCGAACCCAAAGCGGTAAGCTCCGGTACAGAGGCCGGAACATTCAGTGTGGTTATCCCGGTTCCTGCTGCAAGTTACGGTGAAAAAGTGGTAAAGGTTATTGGAGAAAGCTCCGGCACAGAAGACAACAGAACATTTACCGTGCTTCCCC
>JAQWDO010000105.1 GCA_028705415.1 Dehalococcoidales bacterium | reverse complement strand
TTTGCCATTCTTGATAAACTTCATCGGTACTGGGCACGGCCCCGTGGTGTAGCGGTCTAACATGCCACCCTGTCACGGTGGAGATCAGGGGTTCAAATCCCCTCGGGGTCGCCATTGATGCCAATACTGTTCGGCAGAAATACTCGCCGTCACGTCTCTAACCATAACAGATTCTTTCTTTTATTAACTCGAACCCCGATTATTGCTTCCTTTATCCAGGGATCGGTTTCCATATACACAAAAAAACCAGTGTTTGGATGTTCGGATTATAAACCTGATGGTAACTGTCAGCAGGAGTCCAATAAGCTGACCCGGGGCTTAGCTGAAGCTCTTCATCACCAATTTTCAGAATACCGTTACCTTTTATGCAAATATATAGCTCCGGATGCGGGTGGCAGTGGCCGAATGTAAATTTTCCGGCAAATAAAGTAGTACGAGAGACTGTTGCTCCGCCAATCTCGATATCTTCTACCACATATCGATCAGGCTCATCGCGCCTAACAGTGTAATTAACTTCAAAATCTCCCGGCATTTTTTCCTGCATCAATATTGTCATTAATTAATTTATGATAACAGATAACCAAAAAACAAGACGCTCATTTTTCAATTATATCCTCAAAAAATGTAATCATGCCAGTATCCATGTAACCAGTGTTTTATTGACAGGCTCATTCAAGGCTGGAAATGGTTGACAAGAAATTGTGGAAATAATAGTATTTCCTTGACCAGGCTAGCGAGGTGACTGATGAAAGACACCGTGAATTTTAATTATACGGAAGCTTTCCGGATCAATCTTGGTTTGTTCTCCGAAACGGAACAGCACCGGTTGCGGGATGCCAGGGTGCTCATTGCCGGCACAGGTGGTGCCGGGGGTGTAATCGCGATAATGCTTGCCCGCAGCGGAGTTGGCCATTTTACTTTAATAGATCCTGACGTATACACCCTGAGTAACATCAATCGCCAGATTGGCTGTTTTGTGGATACAATTGGAAGAAGCAAGGCTGAAGTAATTAAAGAAGAAATACTTCGCATTAATCCCCTGGCAGGCGTGCTGGTATATAATAAAATAGTGCCGCTTGAAAAAATGGAGGAATTGCTGACTCAGGCAGACGTTTATTTTTCCGAAGCCGATGACCTCGCTTATTCAACATGTTCATTATTACTCGCCCAGAAATTGAAGGTGATGTCAATTTCCTATATGCCGATGGGCATGGCGGGTTATATTATGGTTTTCCCCCCCGATCTTCCACGGATTTACGATCCAACCGATATGTTTGGTGGTCCAAAAATCTCACAATATGATGAACTGAAAGAGTTTCAGAATAACCCGGTAAACCGGAGCGGCAGGCGCTGGCATATTACTGAGGGAAAGATGCGTGTCGACTGGTTTCGCAAGTGGTGCAAGGGTGAGAACACGCTGACCCAGCTCTGCCCTGCAGTCTGGATCGGAACTGCCCTGGCAAGCATTGAGGCTGTAAAATACCTTACCGGCAAATGGAAGAAAGTACGTGCCCCAAAAATGTGGCATGTTGACCTGGCCAATAACCGGATCAATGTATCCAGGTTCCGAAGAAGAACCTGGCTTTTCAGTAAATATATATACTGGGCAGTTAATATCAAGTGGCTTGGTATCGGCAACAGGATTAAACAGATATCACTGAAAACCATGGACAAGGAATTGTCAAAACTCAAACAGCAGGAAGAACAAGGCAAAGAGGCTGCATTACCCTTTGTCTGGAAGCATATAATCTAACAATTCCCGTGTTCCAGGCAGACCGATTATTATCTGAACTCCAATTGCAGACCGGAACCGATTTATGAAAACAGGAGAAATACTGCCGCCTGTAGAACTGGAAGTCCAACCAGAATGGCTGCATTACTATTACCAGGCTGTTGGATCAAGCTATCCGGCAAGTAATAATTCAGCCGTTCCGGCAACCGCGATAGCCGGCAAAGCTTTGATGGAACTGCTTGAGCCACTTAACCTGCCTTCAGGCGTGGTTCATACGCAAGCGGTTGTGGAAAGTATTTCACCGGCAAATATTGGAGACAAGCTTTTTTGCGAAGGGGTCATTACCAGTGTGGTCAAACGAATCGGAATTGAAGCGATGACAGTCAGAATTACAGTCAAGAGCTCAAATTACAGGGATTTGCTTAAAGCTGAAATGACCTTCAAGCTGCCCGGCCAGCAGGCTGAGCAGGGTTAATGCAAATCATGAAAAGTCTGTCAGAAATCAAAAAAGGCTGCGAGTTGCCTGAATTCCATAAAATGGTAAGCCAGGCAGAAATCCTTGAGTATGCCATAGCTAGCGGTGACTTCAACCGGATCCACATTGACGGAGAGTATGCCAGGAGAGTTGATTTTAAGGGCACAATTGCTCATGGCATGCTGCTTTTGGGTTTTGTTGAAAGCATGCACACGCGTTATTTTGGAGATTTGTGGAGCTCAGGCGGCAGTCTGGATGTAAAATTTAAACGCCCGGTTCATCCTGGAGATATTATAAATATCAAGTCACTTGTTTCTTCCGTTAATATTGGTCCGAATGATGTAACAATCTTTTGCGATGTCAAAGCAGATAATGGGTGTGATACAATATTGACAGGTATTGCAAAACTGAATATCAAACGGGAGGATTCTCCAAGCAATTGAAAGACACTATCGAAGAAAAGCTCAAGCAGATAACGTTGAAAGTAACCCGCAAACCGGATGCCGAGTTCTCCGGCCAAACCACTTTTCAGGATCTCGATGCCGACTCGATGGATAAAGTGCAAATCCTGATCGCACTGGAAGAAGAGTTCGGGATAGAAATTCCGGATGAGGAAATAGCCACCATCGAGACCATGGGAGAATTCGTCAAATACATCCAGGCAAAATTATCTGTCAAAGAAAGCGACGTGCAGGATTAAATGAAACCTGTAAAAGTTGTGGTTACCGGCATGGGGGTTATCAGCCCGATCGGTAATTCGATTGAAGATTTTTGGTCAGGGCTGATTTCTGGAAAATGCGGTATTGGCCCCATCACGCTGTTTAATACTGATGGTTTTCCAGTTACAATCGCAGCTGAAGTTAAAAATTTCGATCCAGGACTTTTTATGGGCTTAAAACGCGCCGACCGCGCCGGGCGTTGCGCCCAGTTCGCCATAGCTGCTTCCAGAATGGCACTTGAGCAGTCCGGCCTCGTCATCGACGATTCAAATTCAGACCGTATCGGAACAGTAATCGGCACCAGCGGTATGCCTGAACTTCTGGCAGAACAGGCATATATAATCGATCAAAAAGGAGCCAACCGGGTTGATCCACTGGTGGTCAGTCAATATAGAGCCAGCATGGTACCGGCTCATGTTGGGTTGGAACTCGGAGTGAAAGGCGTTAACACCAGCGTCAACAGTGCCTGCGCCAGTGGAAATGATTCCATTGGAACGGCACTTCGAATGATTCGGTCCGGACTGGCAGATGTAATTTTTGCCGGCGGGGCTGGAGCTAACGTAACCCCCCTGGCTATCGCAGCTACCGCCAGAATAGGCGCTCTATCCAAAGGGGCTGACCCGTGCCGTCCATTCGACCTTAATCGAAGTGGCTTTGTATACGGTGAAGGTGCTGCAATGCTGGTGCTGGAAAGCCTTGAGCATGCCAGGAAACGAGGTGCCAGAGTGCTGGCAGAAATTGCCGGAGCCGGATGGTCCTTCGATGCAGCCAGTGAAACTTCTCCGGTTATTCCGGAAAGAGTAAGGGCAATGGAGCAAGCTCTCGCTGATGCCGGAATCGACAAATCAGAAATCGAATACAT
>JAQWDO010000104.1 GCA_028705415.1 Dehalococcoidales bacterium | reverse complement strand
TTTTCTTTAAAGTTTCTAAATCTGCCGCCAAAAACCCTTCTCCCTGGTGCCGGAGCTACAGAGGTGAAGCAAACCGTAATTTAGGCAATTTTATTTCCGGCAGTGATGGAAGATTGAACAGTTTCCTGTCAGAAATTCCACTCCTGGTCGTTTTTGAAATTTCCTCCGCTTTTTTGCGCACAGCCAGCAAGAGAGTTCCCGGTCCGCCATGAACGCCCAGCGCCGGACCAAGCCTGGAAATGGAAACCGGTCCTGGCAGGCTGATGTGGCTGAGCCGGTTTTTCAGGTTCAGGGCTTCATCAGGTGAAGTAGAGTGAACAACAGCCATGTCATGCACGCCGGAAATTGAACTGGCAAGTTCAACCAGCCGTTCAATTGCGCGGTTGCGGGTCCGTGCTACACCAATTGGCATGATTTCTCCATTACGCATGGTAAGCAATGGCTTGATGTTAAGCATACTGCCGACAAGGGCTTTTGCTTTACCAATTCTGCCTCCCCTGTGGAGGTATTTGAGGGTATCGAAAGTTGCCCAGATATTGGTATTGGTAATAGCAAGCTTGACTTCATTAACGATATTTTCAATTGTGTCGCCGGCTTCTGCCAGCCTGGCTGCCATTACTGCCAGCATTCCCATTCCCATTGATGTCAGTTGAGAGTCGACAACATGAATGCGGCTGCCTTCTTCAAGCATGTCTTTGGCCGAAAGCGCGGATGCATAAATCCCGCTAAGCTTGCTGGTTACCTGGATTGAAATGATGTGGTCGGCATCTTTAAGCAGGGAACGAAAAACCTCAGCAAAATCGGAAGGAGGAGGCTGGGAAGTGGTGACAGTTTGCTCCATTTCCACCATCCTGCGGTATATCTCATCCTGGGAAATATCAATGCCGTCTCTGTAGGTTTTTCCACCCACAAGCACATAAGCCGGTACAATTTTGATGTCATGCTCTCGCACAAGCTCTTCGGGAAGATCAGCTGTAGAATCGGTAACAACTTTAATTGACATTGCTTACTCCTTTAAGTGGTTTTGTCTCCCTCAAGCACAAAGACACCTACCACACTTGGCCCCATATAAGTACCGAGTACCGGGCTGACAGTGGAGCGGACAATTTTATCCCTGGGGTAGATTTCTGCCAAACGTTCTACCAGGGCGTCAGCATCGTCGGGAGTGGTGGCATGTTCAACAGCCAGCCCCTCAATGTTGCCGGCATACTGGGCAGCGAAATTATACAGGTGGTCCAACCCGGCCTTTTTGGAGCGAACGCGTGCAACGGGTGATACTTCACCATCGTCGAGCGTTACTACAGGTTTTATTGAAAGAAGCGAACCAACCAATCCTTCGGCTTTGCCTATCCGGCCGCCCTTGGCGAGGTATTTGAGTGTTTCGAAATACATAAAAGGATGAGCCTTTGGTATGTTTGTTCTGATGGAAGAAGCGACTTCTTCCAGGCGGGCACCGGCTTTGGCTTTCCGGGCGGCGTTTATAGCCATCAGACCCAAACCCATAGCGGTGCTGCGTGAGTCGATTACTTCAACTTTTACTCCCTTTTTCTTGATCATGCTTGTGGCGCTTAATGCAGATTGATAGGTGCCGCTGAGTTTTCCGGATATAACCACAACGGCAATTTCATCTGTTTCCTCAGCAAGCTGATTGTACACTTCAGCAAAGACTCCGGGGGATGGCTGGGTAGTAGTAGGGAATATTTCTCCAACCAGCCGTTTGTAAAACTCATCAGTAGAAAGCTCCACCCTATCCAGAAAAGACTGTTTTCCAAAGAACACAGTCAGCGGCACAACGGTTATACCGAGCGATAGTGCAAGATCGCGAGTGATGTCTGAAGTCGAGTCTGTGACTATCTTGACCATTGGGTCCTCCTAAAATTTATTCCAGGGAAATAATGTAGTTGTAGTAGCGCTGTCCGCCCCTGATAATTTCGAATTGAAGATGGGGATACTTTGCGGAAATGGAAGCAGATAATGATTCAGCGCCAGCTTCACTTTCATTTTCGCCATAGTAAATGGTGACGACTTCAGCTTCTGAGACATCGGTCTGATCGAGCGCCTGGCCCAGGCTCACCTGAGGGTCATTATCGACAGAAACAATGTTACCATCAAGTATGGATATGAATTGTTTCTTCTGGATGTCCAGCCCGTTGACCTTTGTAGACCGTACGGCTTGAGTTACTTCAATGGTTTTAACCGTGCCTATAGCTTCGCTCATCAAATGGTGATTGGTTTCAAAATCGGCATCGTAATCAAAAGCCAGCAGGGAGGCAATACCCTGAGGCATGGTTTTTGTGGGGACTACGCGAATACTCTTTTTGGTAAGCTTTTGCACCTGTTCGGCAGACAGAATTATGTTCTTGTTATTGGGCAGGATAATAATATTATCTGCCGCACATTTTTCCACTGCCTGGAAAATATCTTTGGTGGACGGGTTCATGGTTTGCCCGCCCGGGACGATATGGCTGACTCCCAGGCTGGAAAACACTTCAGCAAAACCATCTCCGGCAACTACCGCCACCATAGATACACCGCCGGAAGGAGATTTCTCCTTTTGCATTTCGATGAAATCTTCGTGCTGTTCATCCATGTTTTGTATGTGAACATTATCAAGGGTTCCAAGTGTAGTCAGGTAACTGATTACCCAGCCCGGATCCAGGGTGTGGATATGGACTCTGATGGTTTTATCGTCCCCGACAACTACAAGCGATTCACCGCGTTTATTCAGTTTGGCGGTAATTTTGTCAACATCCAGCGTCTGGCCTTTGAGAAGAAGGTTGGTGCAGTAACCAAACGGGATTTCATCATCGCAAATCGATTCCGGTGAAGTGATGCTGTGTGGCACGAGAGATATTTTGGAGGGAATGATTTGCGGCTTGCGGAACTGCATGGCATCGGCTTCGCCCTTGAGATATCTGAGCGCACCATCAAGAATGATGTACAGCCCCTGACCTCCGGCATCAACCACGCCGGCTTCTCTTAAAACCTTGAGTAAAGCAGGGGTGTTGGCTACTGAATCTCCGGCTGCGGTAACGACTTCTTCCATTATGGAAACGATATCGCTGTCGCCGTTAAGGGACCTGGCTTTGGCAGCTTTTGCCACATCTTTGATAACTGTGATGATGGTTCCTTCAACCGGGTTGCTTATACCCTTGTAAGCAGCTATTGAAGCCTGCTCGAAACCTTTAGCCAGGCAGGCTCCGTCACAGGTTTCGGCTCCCTCAAGCCCCCTGGCCAAACCCGCTATTATCTGGGAAAGAATAACGCCGCTGTTGCCGCGGGCACCCATCAGGGCGCCACGAGACATTTTTTTGGTAACATCGGCTACCGTTGAGGTGGCTGCTTCTCTTGCTTCCTCGAGGGAGGAATGCATGGTAAGGAGCATGTTGGTACCGGTATCCCCATCCGGAACAGGGAAAACGTTTAAGGCATTGACTTCGGTAACGCTTTTTTCCAGCCATTCTGTTGCTACAGAAAACATTTCATGGAAATCCTTGCCGCTCAGGTTTCTGTTCAATTGCATATTAGTATCAGTCCTTGCTAAGACTTAAAGCCTTGTGATAAAGTATTAGGGTTGCCGCGATGCGGGCATTCTACAACAATTCATCATATCCGTCAAAGGAGTTAACTGGGCACATGAAATGTGAATTCTGCGGGAAAAGTGTTCAATTCGGACATAACGTATCCCACTCAAAACGGCGCACCAACCGTCAGTGGTCGGCTAATATTCACCCTGCCAAGATTATGGTAGACGGCAAGGTTACCCGCTTGAAGCTCTGCACCCGTTGCCG
>JAQWDO010000103.1 GCA_028705415.1 Dehalococcoidales bacterium | reverse complement strand
GGGAGATCAAGGAAGGAATAGCCAGCGGAAATATCGATATCATTATAGGTACTCATGCCATTATCCAGGATGAAGTAAATTTTCATGACCTTGGCTTTCTGGTGATAGACGAACAGCACCGCTTTGGAGTTTTACAACGACAAGCCCTGAGAAAAAAGGGCGAAAATCCCCATGTCCTGGTGATGACAGCTACCCCCATACCCAGAACCCTTGCACTCACCCTGTATGGCGATCTTGATCTTTCCGTAATCGATGAGCTTCCTCCGGGAAGGCAGATTATCAAGACCCGCTGGTTGAAACCTGAAGAAACCTATAAAGCCTATAATTTTATCCGCAAACAGGTATCCGAAGGCCGGCAGGCTTTTATAATATGCCCGCTTGTAGAAGAATCGGATTCGCTCCAGGCAAAAGCCGCAACCCGGGAATACGAACGCTTTCGGAGTGACATTTTCCCCGGCATGCATATAGGACTGATCCATGGCCGCATGAAAGCTGCTGAGAAAGAAAAAATCATGAAAGACTTCTATGCCGGTTTGATAGATATCCTGGTTGCTACACCGGTAGTCGAAGTTGGTATAGATGTCCCGAATGCCACGGTGATTATGATTGAAAGCGCCAACCGCTTTGGCCTTTCCCAGCTTCACCAGTTCCGCGGCCGGGTCGGACGGGGTGAACACCAGAGCTACTGCATGCTCCTGGCTGAAAGCATCACCGAAATCGGAGCAGAACGGCTGAAAGCCATAGAAGAACTGCACGACGGGTTCCAGCTTGCGGAAAAAGACCTTGAACTCCGGGGTCCGGGAGAATTCTTCGGTACCCGCCAATCCGGCATACCGGATTTAAAAATGGCACGCCTGAGCGATGTTGGCCTGCTGGAACTGGCGCGCAGCGAAGCGATAAGCCTTTACAAGTCGGATCCTGACTTAAAAAATCCCGTTAACTCTCTGCTGGCATATGAACTAAAGCGAGTGTGGCAAAACATGGTTTCCGCCGGCAGCTGATGCCAGCTTTTCAAGCAGGCTTTTATATCATAAAAAAATCGCAAACCTTCGCCGGCTGTGTTATAATTTACCCTTCTGATTAAAATGACGAATATACTCGCACTCAAACAAAAACTAACCCGGGAAATTGAAATTGCCATCAGGAAGGCGCAGGCTGAAGGCACGCTTCCGCAGGTACCTGTTCCGCCGATAGTGCTTGAGCACCCCCAGCGCAGCGAACATGGCGATATCGCAACCAGCCTGCCGCTTAAATGCGCCCGTGCAATGGCAAAGAAACCAGTCGATATTGCCGCAGAAATCACCCGCAACATTGCCCAAATTCCGGAAATATCCAGAGCGGAGGTCGCTCTGCCCGGGTTTATCAATTTCACCATTTCTCCCCGGTGGCTTGCCTCGCAGGTTGACCTGATTATCTCCGAACCGTCAGCCTGCACGCAGATTGATTTTGGAAAAGGGGAGAAGATACAGGTTGAATTCGTTAGTGTAAACCCAACCGGGCCTTTACATGTCGGCCACGGGCGCGGAGCAGTTCTCGGTTCAACTCTTGCCAATGTCCTTGAAGCCTGCGGCTACAAGGTCAGCCGGGAATATTATATCAACGACGCAGGCAATCAGATCGATGCCTTTAAACGGTCCCTGTTTGCCCGCTACCAGCAGGAATTTAATATTGAAGCCGAAGTTCCCCAGGAAGGCTATTTCGGTGAGTATATGATTACCCTGGCCCGGGAACTGGTCGAAGAAATCGGCAGGAAATATATTGATATGCCGTCCAGTGAAGCTGTCAATGAACTTGGCGAAATTGGTCTTCATAAAATGATAGCGGCTATCAAAAACGAGCTTTCCGTTTTAAAGGTAGAATTTGACGAATGGTTCTCTGAGCGCTCCCTTTACAACGATGGATATTACCAAAAAGCCATGAGCATACTTCAGGAAGGCGGATACCTTGCCAGCAAAGAATTTGCTACCTGGTTCGTTTCTACCAGCCTGGGAGACAGCAAAGACAATGTCGTCATCAGAAGTGACGGCTCCCCAACCTATTTTGCGGCAGATATTGCCTATCATTACAACAAGTTTATTGTGCGCGGTTTTGACCGGGTTATAGATATCTGGGGGGCCGATCATCAAGGCCACGTCCCGCGTATGAAAAGCGTATTGAGCGCTATGGGCATTGACCCGGAAAAGTTCGACGTGATTATTTCCCAGATGGTTACCCTTAAACGCGGCGGCGAACTCGTGCGCATCTCCAAGCGAAGCGGAGAGCTGATTACACTCAAGGAAGTAGTAGAAGAAGTCGGTGCCGACGCCTGCCGTTATTTCTTCCTTTCCCGCTCGGCAGATTCCCAGATGGATTTCGATCTTGAACTGGCATTACGAGAATCTTCAGATAATCCGGTTTATTACATCCAGTATGCACATGCCCGCATTGCCAGCATATTGCGCCTGGCAGAAGATGGTTCAATTTCCCATGAAGGTGGGAACGTATTACTGCTTGAAGACCCATCCGAGCTTGCACTTATGCGCAAGCTGGTGGAGCTTCCTGAGATAATTGAGATGGTAGCCAGGACGCTGGAGCCTCACCACCTCGCCTATTATGCCCAGGATCTTGCCACGCTGTTCCACAGTTTTTACAAGCAGTGCCGGGTTGTACAAATGGACAAGCCGGATTTGTCACGGGCCCGCCTCAAGCTTGTAATTGCCGCTAAAGAGGTTTTTGCCTCTACCCTCAAGCTCATGGGAATGTCGGTTCCGGATTCCATGTAGATATTTGAAGCTGTTTTGGCAGAGATAATATAATAGATCTAAAAGGCATATTTTTATGGTAAGTGAACCCCTTGTAATGCAATTTCATGTTGCCCAACTGTTAAAAGAGGGCGTTGGCGCGGTACGCGAATATATGGTCGACGACGAGATGGTAATTCTCGACGAATCCCGTCCCAGCAGGGTTACGGGAACCGTAACCCTGCTGCGCGTTTCCAACGGCATCCTTGCCCGTGCACACCTCTCCACTGAAGTTGAACTGGAATGTGCCCGGTGTCTGGAGCTTTTTACCTGCAGGCTTGTATTTGATTTCGAAGAGGAATATATCCCGGTACTCAATATCTACCTGGACGAATATAACCACGTACCGGAAGATAAAGATATCTTTACCATAGACGAGAACCATTTTCTGGATATTACAGATGCAGCCCGACAGTATGCTATACTTGCTAAACCAATGAAACCTTTATGCAGGCATGATTGCCCCGGTATAACAATTTAAGATTGGAGAGATAAATGGGAGCTTTACCAAAAAGAAAAACTTCAAAAGCCCGCAAGAATGAGCGCCGCAGTCACATCAAGACAGCTGAAATGCCGGCTCTGGTGGAATGCAGCGAATGCCACACCATGAAACTGCCTCACATAGTCTGCCCGGTGTGCGGCACGTACAAAGGCCGTGAAGTGATCGAAATCAAGCAGCCGAAATCCAAAACCGAGTAGTATTAAACAGTATGGTTAGCTCGCGCCGCAAGGCAAGAAGTCTGGCACTGCAAGCACTTTACGAGATAGACCTGGCAGGACATGCCGGCGAAAAAGTTTCCGAAAGCGTGCTTGACGGCGCGGGCTTATCTGAAGAAAACGAGGATTTTGTAAAAGAACTGGTAACCGGTGTTACCTCCAACCGGGAACAATTAGATGGCTATATCAAGCGTTTTGCTCCGGCCTGGCCATTCGCACAATTGCCGGTTATAGACCGTAACATTCTGCGGCTTTCGATCTATGAACTGCTTTACTTGAAAAACACTCCCATAAAAGTATCC
>JAQWDO010000102.1 GCA_028705415.1 Dehalococcoidales bacterium | reverse complement strand
TGAAGCCCGGCTGGACAAGAACCGTGGCCCGATGGCCACCGTGCTGGTGCATGACGGCTCATTGAGGCTTGAAGATAATATTGCCGCCGGAACTACCTGGGGCAGGGTGAGAGCAATGTTTGACAGCAGCGGCAGGCGTATGCGCCGTGCGAACCCGTCGACCCCGGTTGCGGTACTTGGCCTTCATGATATTCCGGAAGTCGGCGATCCTGTGGTTGCCTTCAATTCTGAACAGGAAGCGCGTGCATTCGTTCAGCGCAGATCACAGGAAAGGGAAGCCCAGACGGTCAATCTTTCCAGCGTTTTCGAACAGATAGAAGAAGGTGAAGTTAAAGAACTGGCAGTTGTTCTCAAGGTAGATGTACAGGGCAGCCTGGAACCGGTAAGAAATTCACTGGAAAAACTCAGCACCGAAAAGGTGAGAGTGGCTATCATCCGGGCTGGTATCGGAAATGTTACTGAAAGTGATGTGATGCTTTCGGTTGCCAGCAAGGGTCTGATTATAGCCTTTAACACCGGTGTGGAATCCGGGGCGCAAAAACTGGCTGATTCAGAGAATATCGATATTCGCGCCTACCGTATTATTTATGAGCTTATTGAGGATGTAGAAAAGGCCCTCAAGGGATTGCTTGCACCGCAGATAATTGAAGTTATTGAAGGGGTTTGTGAAGTGAGGGCAGTATTCCCAAGCGGTAAAAAAGGCAAGGTTGCCGGTGTTTATGTTGTTGAGGGCACAGTGACACGGGATGCCATGGCAAGGATAAAACGAGGCGGAAACGTTGTTGCTCAATCTGTGGTTACCGGCTTAAAACGTTTCAAGGATGATGTTCGCAGCGTTCCGGCAGGATACGAATGCGGTGTCGATCTAAAAGATTATAATGCTTTCCAGGCCGGGGATATTATCGAGATATTCCGCAAGCAGAAAGCCAAGCAGGGTTAATTATGGCACGGCGTATTGAGCGGATAAACAGCCTTATCCGCCAGGAAATATCAGATATGTTACTGCGTGAACTCAAGGACCCCAGGCTGGATAATTTTATATCCATCTTGAGGGTAGATACGGCAGCGGACCTAAGTGTTGCCAAGGTTTATGTGAGTTTATATGGACCTGAAGAGAATAAAAAAGAATCCATGGCAGCTCTTAATTCCGCTTCCAGGTTTATTCGAAATGAACTCATGAAACGTATACGCATACGCACAATTCCCGATATTATATTCCAGGAGGATAACTCGATCGCCAAGGGTGCCCAGGTACTCGAGTTGATTAACGAAATCCAGAAAGAGGATTCGCTTTAGCTGGTGGACGGCGTCCTGAATCTGGATAAACCGGCTGGCATAACCTCCTTTCAGGCAGTATCCAAAGTCCGGCGTATTACCGGTGCTGCAAAGTCCGGTCATGCAGGCACGCTTGATCCTTTCGCCACTGGTGTTTTGCCGATCATGCTGGGTAAAGCCACTCGTATCGCTGAATATTTCCTGGATTGTTCAAAACAATACCGGGCGCAAATTACGCTCGGGATCGAAACAGACACACTGGATATAACCGGCAGTGTTACCGGTGAGGCAGAAACCGGGCACATCACAATTGAGCAGATTCAGGCAGCAATTCCTTCCTTTATTGGAGAAATACAACAGCTGCCTCCAGTCTACAGTGCAATCAAAATAAACGGGAAAAGAATGTATCAGATGGCACGGGGCGGATTGCGGCCGGAGCCTGTCAGCCGTATGGTTGCCATTTACAAGATAGAGATTGTATCCTTCTGTTTGCCGTTTCTAACCCTGGATGTTACCTGTGGCAGGGGTACTTATATTCGCTCGCTTGCTCGTGATCTGGGGCTGGCATTGGAAAGCCGCGGGCATTTGAGCCTGCTGGAACGTACGGCATACGGACCGTTAGGAATTGGCAGTGCAGTAAGCCTTAATGATATTGAACAAGCCGGAGGGGAGAATATCATCCGGTTGGAACTGCAACCCATGGATATAATACTCGGGCATTTGCCAGTTGTTGAACTGACAGGTGATGAAGCAGTGCTTGTTGCCCATGGAGGAAGTATTTGCCGGCAAAACATGTCTGGTATTCATAGTACTGTTCGGGCATATGACGAAGGTGGAAAACTGGTCGCTTTACTGGTTCCGGAACAACCAACCGGCTGGTATAAACCCCGAAAAGTATTTGCGGATTCAGGCAAACCTTGACAATCACGGTTCAAATAGCTATATTTCATAGGTTGACCAAGACAAGTAATTAAGCTTTACATAAAAACGAAAGGGGAATAAAGTGGGTAGTATCAATGTTGCTATTATAGGCGCAGGTAACTGTGCATCTTCGCTGGTGCAGGGGGTTCAATTCTACAAGAAGGCCAAGGATTTTGAATTTGTACCAGGTCTTATGCATGTTAACCTGGGCGGATATCATATTAGCGATATAAATTTTGTAGCCGCCTTCGATGTTGACAAGAACAAAGTCGGCAAAGATCTCAGTAAAGCTATCATGGCTCCGCCCAACAATACCTATAAATTCTGCGAAGTTCCTCCACTGGGTGTAAAAGTTGAGCGCGGGATGACCCATGATGGTTTGGGAAAATACCTGTCTCAGATAATCGAAAAGGCGCCTGGCCCTACTGCAGATATTGTAAAAATTCTTAAAGATACCAAAACCGATGTGGTTATCAACTATCTTCCTGTCGGCAGCGAAATGGCCACCAAGTGGTATGTTGAACAGGTTCTTGAAGCCGGCTGCGCTTTTGTTAACTGTATTCCGGTTTTCATAGCCAGGGAAAAATACTGGCAGCAGCGTTTTGCCAGCAAGGGTCTTCCGGTAATTGGGGATGATATCAAATCCCAGGTCGGAGCGACGATTGTTCATCGTGTTCTCACCCGCTTGTTTGCTGATCGCGGGGTTCGCCTGGAAAGGACATACCAGCTCAACTTCGGCGGCAACACCGATTTCATGAACATGCTGGAAAGGGAAAGGCTGGAGTCTAAAAAGATATCCAAGACCGGAGCGGTAACCTCCCAGCTGGATTACAAGCTGGATCCGAGTTGTGTGCATGTGGGCCCGAGTGATTATGTTCCGTGGCTTGAAGACCGTAAATTCTGCCATATCCGTATGGAAGGGCGAACCTTTGGCGATGTACCTTTGAACCTTGAAACCAAGCTGGAGGTATGGGATAGCCCCAACTCTGCCGGCGTGGTAATAGATGCGGTTCGCTGTGCCAAGCTGGCGCTGGATCGTGGCATAAAGGGTGCAGTTGAAGCCCCGTCTGCATATTTTATGAAATCACCTCCAGTACAGTATACCGATGACAACGCCCACCGTATGGTGGAAGATTATATTGCCGATACCAAATCCTGTCCCGAACCGGTAAAGAAAGCGGTTGCCGAAGAAAAGAAGCCTTAAGACAAAACTTCCTCGTGGAGGTTTAAGGCTGGCAAGAGGCAAATGAAAATCGCGCTGGTATCGCCTTACGACTTCGCCCACCCGGGGGGCGTAGTCAATCATATCCTTGCGTTGGACAAGCAGTTCTGTCAAATGGGGCATGATGTAAGGGTCATTGCACCTGCTTCGGAGGCGAATGTATCTTCGCAGATCAATGGCCGGTTTATTCAAATAGGACGGCCTCGATCAGTTCCTGTGAGTGGCTCCATTGCACGTATAAGCCTTTCCCTCAGGTTGTCCAAAGATATAAAAGCGGCACTGTCACGTGAAAAGTTCGATATTATTCATCTGCATGAGCCTTTTATTCCCATGCTCTGTACGGCAACTCTCAGGTTTTCCAATACGATAACAGTAGGAACATTCCATGCTTTCGGAGGCAGGCCGGGGTACTAT
>JAQWDO010000101.1 GCA_028705415.1 Dehalococcoidales bacterium | reverse complement strand
AGCCAGTTACAAGCGATACTCAAAAAATGGTAATTGAAGCCATATATGGCCTCGGCGAAGGCCTGGTCTCCGGAGAAGTGAGCCCGGATCTTTATATTATAGACAAGCAGGAAATGAAAACCATCTCAAAGAAAATCAGCCGGCAGGAACAACAACTCACCCGTAATCCTGCATCGGGGGAGAAAGAACCCAATATATGGCTGCAGTTGCCGGCCAGAATACAAAAACAGCAAAAACTTACCGATGCCGAAATTCTTCAGCTTGCACAAATGGGCAAGCTGATTGAAGACCATTACGGCCAGCCACAGGACATTGAGTGGGCCAGAGAGAACAACACCTTTTATATTGTCCAATCCAGACCGGTCACCGCACTCAAGGAAAGCATGGAGGAAGAAATCGAAATAGATGCGCCGGTACTTCTGACCGGTGATGCCGCTTCTCCCGGACGGGCTTCCGGCCCGGTTCGCATTATTCTCGACCCCACCCAGCTTGACCAGGTGGGAGAAGGTGATGTCCTGGTTGCTGAAATGACAACACCGGATTTCGTTCCGGCTATGAAAAGAGCAGCTGCCATTCTGACTGATCGCGGAGGACGTACCGCTCATGCCGCTATCGTCAGCCGTGAACTGGGAATTCCCTGTGTTGTAGGAGCCAGCCAGGCGACTGCCAAACTGGCCAACGACCAGATAATTACCGTCGACGGCAGCCATGGAAAAGTTTATGCAGGAAAAGTTGGCGGAGATTCAGCTTCTTCTTTCGCTGCCAACGTGCTGCGGGAATCGATTGAAACCAAAACCCGAGTATATGTAAACCTCGCCCAACCGGAACTGGCAGAAATGATAGCAGCCAGAAACGTGGATGGCGTTGGCCTGCTGAGGGCGGAATTTATGATTGCCCAGATCGGCGAGCATCCCAAATACATGTTAAAACACAAGCGCGGCCATGAATTTGTTGACAAGCTGTACAACAACATACTGGCATTCGCCAAAGCCTTTTATCCCAGACCGGTGGTGTACCGAACTACCGACTTCAAAACCAACGAATACCGCGATCTCATCGGAGGCCGTGAATTTGAAGAAGTCGAAGAAAACCCCATGCTGGGGTACCGCGGTGCTTCCCGTTATATTACAGATATAGAGTCATTCAAACTGGAGATCGAGGCCATCAGAAAGGTCCGCAAGGATTATTCCAATCTCTGGGTAATGATACCTTTCGTCAGAACAATTGGTGAACTGCAGGGAACCAAAGACCTGCTCGAATCTGAAGGGCTCAAACGTTCCAGGGATTTTCGCTTGTGGATGATGGTCGAAGTCCCGGCTAACATTTTTCTTATTGACAAGTTTTTGAATGTCGGCATAGATGGTATTTCCATTGGCTCAAACGATTTGACCCAGCTTATCCTGGGCATCGACCGGGATTCTGACCGCCTGGCAAAAACATTTGACGAGCGAAATGAAGCCGTACTGATGGCCCTTGAAAGAGCAATAACCGTTTCAAAAGAAATGGGAGTAACCTCTTCCATCTGCGGACAGGCACCATCAGTCTACCCGGAGCTCACTGAAAAACTGGTAAAGTGGGGAATCACCTCTGTTTCTGTAAGCCCGGATATGATAGGAGCCAGCCGGGAGATAATTGCCAGAGCAGAATCCAAGTTAATTAAATAATGCAAAACAGGTGCCAAGTACGCCTTCGAACAGAAGAGAGAGAACTGGCGCTCCTTTCGCCGTTTGCCTGCAAAAGCCGGTTAAGCCGGGGCCGCAAAAACCCCGAAGAACCGTGCAATATACGCACTGAATTCCAGCGTGACCGGGATCGCATAATCCATTGCAAATCTTTCCGGAGGCTAAAACACAAAACCCAGGTATTCATCGCCCCTGCTGGTGACCATTATATTACCCGGCTGACGCATACACTTGAAGTTACCCAGATAGCCCGCACAATTACCAGAGCTTTAAACCTTAACGAAGACCTGGCTGAAGCAATCGGACTGGGTCATGATCTGGGGCATACCCCTTTCGGCCATACGGGAGAAGAGGTTTTAAACCAGCTGTACAAGCCTGGCTTCAGGCACAACCAGCAGAGCCTCAGGGTAGTTGACGTGCTGGAGAATGAAGGGAGAGGATTGAATCTGACCTGGGAAGTAAGAGATGGAATACTGAACCATTCCAAATCGATGGAGGAAGTTCTCGGAGAGGGTTGGGGTGAAACCGGTTCCTATGAGGCAGATGTAGTTAAACTTTCCGACCTGGTTGCCTATATCAATCATGACGTTGAAGATGCAATACGCGCCGGAATGATAAAAGCCTCCGAACTGCCGGAATCATCCAGGACAATCATGGGTGGCACACACCGTGAACGTATAAATAATATGATCACCGACATCATCGATTTCTCATGGCCGGTTACCGGAGAGATAGACAACCAGGAAAAATCAATCGGCATGAGCCTCCTCATGAAGGAAGCCGCCAGCGACCTGAAAGATTTCCTCTTTACACGCGTTTACAAAATTGAATCCATGCTCGATGAAACCCAACCTGCCAGGCAAATAATAATAAGGCTGTTTGACTATCTTTGCAGACATCCGGAAATTTTACCCGAAGGTTATACAGAAATCAGTCGGGGTGATAATGC
The DNA here is from genome assembly GCA_028705415.1 of Dehalococcoidales bacterium. GTDB lineage: Bacteria > Chloroflexota > Dehalococcoidia > Dehalococcoidales > CSSed11-197 > CSSed11-197. The sequence goes on along the minus strand of JAQWDO010000101.1, from coordinate 1,213 downwards.
CAGAGCCGCCGCAGATTATATCGCCGGCATGACTGATCAGTTTGCCTGCCGCCTGCTGGCACGCCTCAACCTTTAATTTATTTGAGTCTTTATGTAAACTCCACAATATAGTATAATATGGTTGTTAATGAGCGCTATTGAAGAAATCAAACAAAAGCTGGATATCGTTGAAATAGCCGGACAGTATACCCAACTCATCAAATCAGGCAAAAATTTCAAGGGTGTATGCCCCTTCCATCAGGAGAAACACGGATCGTTTTTTGTTTTTCCGGATCGGCAGAGCTGGCACTGTTTCGGGGCTTGTTCTACCGGCGGAGATATCTTTTCCCTGGTGATGAAAAGGGAAGGCCTGGATTTCGGCGATGCGCTAAAAATGCTGGCAGCAAAAGCCGGAGTCGCCCTGCCCTCTCCGGTTAAACAGCAGGAAGAAAGGCTGAAATTCAAGCGCCTTTACGAAGTTAATGATGCTGCCAGAGATTATTATTATGAACAGTTAAAGAACTCTCCCGAAGCCGAGAGAGTTCGTAATTATGTGAAACAGCGAGGTGTTAATGCCGCGTCTGTTGCCGATTTCAAGCTCGGATACAGCCCTGCCGGGCGCGAGAGCCTGAAAAAACACCTGCTCGAGCGTGAATTCACCATTGAAGAAATGCTCCAGGCAGGCCTGGTGATAGAAGTTGAGTCCGGGGTGATTGACCGCTTCCATAACCGCCTTATGTTCCCAATCAGCAACTATGACGGCAGAACTGCAGGGTTTGGCGGAAGAGAAATGGGAGATTCCCAGCCAAAGTATCTCAACTCACCGGAAACACCGGTATTTGACAAGAGCAGCCTGCTTTACGGATTCAGCCTTGCACGCGAGGAAGCCAGAAAAAAAGACGCTATTATAATGGTCGAAGGGTACATGGATGCCATCATTTCTCACCAGCATGGGTTCAAAAACACCGTAGCTGCAATGGGAACTTCTATAGGTGATCGCCAGATAGAAACAATTAAAAAAATAACCAGGAACATTCTCCTGGCGCTGGATGCTGATGAAGCCGGTGAAAAGGCTATGTTAAGATTAATCGATTACGAAAATTTACTCGACCATGAAATCAAGGTGGTATACATTCCCGCCGGGCAAGACCCGGATGAAGTCATCAATGAATCGGCCGAAACCTGGCAACGGCTGCTGGAAACAGCCGAACCTCTGCTCGACTTTACTTTTTCC
>JAQWDO010000100.1 GCA_028705415.1 Dehalococcoidales bacterium | reverse complement strand
CTATATCATAGATGAAGTCCACATGCTTTCCACCGCTGCAAGCAATGCGTTGCTTAAAACCCTTGAAGAGCCTCCTCCCCGGGTAATCTTCATCCTGGCAACCACCGAATCCCACAAAATCCTTCCAACTATTCATTCCCGTTGCCAGCGCTTTGATTTCCGCCGTTTAACTTATAATGATATAACCAAAAAGCTGGAAACCATTTGCGCCAGGGAAGGCCTAACCATTGAACCGGAAGCCCTGAAAATGGTAGCCCGCAGCGCAACCGGTTCCCTCAGGGACGCCGAAAATACCCTGGAGCAGATTTCGGCATATTACGGCAATGAAATATCCAGCGCCCAGGTCAGGGCACTTCTGGGAGATGCCGGGAGCGTCTATGCCAGCCGACTGGTTGAATGTATAGTCAACCGGGACACCCGCGAAGGCCTGCTTACCATCAGCCAGGCAGAAGCTGAAGGGGTCAGCCTGAAACAATTCAACCGGGAAATCACCGCTTATTTAAGAGGGCTTCTTCTGGTCAAAAGCGGCTGCCGGGAACTGGCAGATTTTACCCCGGCAGAAACCGAGCAGATGAAAAACCTGGCTGCTAAAACCTCCTCAGAAGAACTGGTAAAGGCAACCCGGCTCTTTGGGGAAATCAAATTCGAAGACTATTCCACTCTGCCGCTGGAACTCGCTTTACTGGATTCAACGCTTGCCTCACAACCGGAAACCACCCGTTCATCTCCCCCGGCTGCCGCCAAACAACGCCAGCAAGCAACGCCAGGAGCAACGGTTAAGAAGCCTGAAGCCGTAACCAAACCAAAACCGGCTCCCGAACCCGAACCAGTCCCTGAACCGGAACCGGTAAAACCTCAGGATGTGGCTCTGCCGAAACCTCCCGGGCCGGCCGAAGAGCCTCCCAAACCTGCTCAAAAAACCCCCGTAAAGGCAGAGGAAGAGCCCTCAGTCCTTGAAACCTGCTCGGAATTCGAGCTGCTGGCAAGAAACTGGAACCAGATGCTTGACCAGGCACCGGATATTACCAAACGCTCGATTGCTATTGCCCTGCTCCGCAGTTCGCTGAGGCTGGTTTCTTTTGATAATGATATTCTGTCAATTGCTTTCAAGCACAAAATACACCGGGACAACATGGAAAACCCCGCCAACAAGAAGGTAGCCTGCGAGATTATCTCCAGCTATATCGGCCGCCCGGTATCCATAAAAACAATACACGAACCGGAAAAAAACCACCTGGTACACGCCGCCCAGGATAAACTCGGCGCCAGAATAACACACGTGGAGGAAAAATGAACCTTTCAATGATGAAACAGGCCATGGAACTCAAATCCAAGATGGAGAAAATTCAAAAAGAGCTTTCCAAAGCACGGATAGAAGCTTCCGACAAGGACAACCTTATCCAGGTTGCCGTCAACGGCCAGCAAAAAATTCTGTCCATCAAGATTGCTCCTGAGGCCATGGACCCATCACACCCGGAAAAACTGGAAAAGCTTCTTCATAAAACCATTGTCAGCGCCCTTGAGGATTCCAAGAAACTGGCAAACGAGCGCCTGGGAGAAGTTACCAACGGGATTAATATCCCCGGTTTGACCAGTTAAGAGAAGCGCGCATTGGAAAACAACTCTAAAGCTATCACTGGCTCCGTTTCCCACCTGATTGCCGAGCTCGGCAAAATGCCCGGGATCGGGCCAAAAAGCGCCCAGCGCCTGGCCTATTACCTCCTGAGGGCTTCCAAAGAGGAGGCTGAGGCGCTGGCGGATGCCATCACGGGTATCAAAACCAACACCCGGCTTTGCTCGATCTGCTTTAATATTGCTGATGGAGATAAATGCCCGGTCTGCTCCAGCTCAACCCGGGATTCCTCTATCATCTGCGTGGTGGAACAGCCGCAGGATATACTGGCACTGGAACATGTAGGGGTCTACAAGGGAGTCTATCATGTTTTGCACGGTGCAATCGCCCCTACCGAAGGGATGGGAGCAGCCAATATCCGTGTTCAGGAGCTTATCAAACGCCTGCAAAGCGGCACGGCGAGCGAAGTTATCATCGCCACCAATCCCACCACTGAAGGCGAAACCACCGCTCTTTACCTGCAGCGCATCATATCTCCGATGGGAATACGGGTAACCCGGCTCGCCCGGGGCCTGCCATTTGGCACAGAAATCGAATATGCAGATGATGTAACCCTTTGCCGTGCGCTGGAAGGCCGGCAGGATTTTTAAGGCTGTTCAACTCGCAGGCGCTCCATGACGGGATTTTTGTGTTAAACTGGAAGAAACCCTCTGTTGGAGCGCCGGTTACTGGCTCTTTGAAGTGGAGAACAACCGTGAAAGATACAATCAGCATAACCGATTTCGATAAACTGGATATCAGAATCGGCAAAATAATTAAAGCCGAAGAGTTCCCCAAAGCCCGCAAACCTGCCTGCAAGTTATGGATCGACCTGGGTGAGCTTGGCATAAAAAAATCCAGCGCCCAGATTACCCACTTGTATAAAACCGGAGAACTGGCAGGAAAATACGTGGTAGCCGTAGCTAATTTTCCACCCAGGCAGGTTGCCGATTTTACCAGCGAAGTACTGGTGCTCGGCGCTGTAAAAGATGATGGCGCTTGTGTTTTAATAAGCCCTGACCGGCCGGTAAAACCCGGAAATCCGATATCCTGAGCCAGAATCAAATATTATGTTTTATGTAAACTTCTATTACCGCACATGTTCCCTCCATCTGGTTCCAAACACCCAAAACCGGCGGAGTGGTTAAATGCCGCCCCCGCATGAATACCAAACGGAAGCAGTAATAATACGCAAAACCCGTTTGGGCGAAGCTGACCGCATCATCACCTTTTACACACCGGGGCTGGGTAAACTGCAGGCAGTTGCCAAAGCAGTCAGAAAAACCAGGAGCAAACTCAGCGGGCATCTCGAACTGCTGACTCATTCGCAGGTAACCCTCGCTCGCGGCCGCAACCTGGATACCGTTATCGGTTCGCAGGCCATTAACAGTTTCCTCCCTCTGAGAAACAACCTGGAGGCAACATCTGCCGGGATATACCTGGCCGAACTGGTCAACCTGTTCACCGCCGAGGCGGACCGGATCGACAACCACAAACTTTTCAAACTTCTGGTAAACACCCTGGAGCAATTAAGCCAGGGGGCAATTGGCCATACCTGCCTGCGCTATTTCGAGCTGCAGCTGCTGGGATATACCGGCTACCGCCCCCAGTTAAAGGCATGCCCTGTCTGCCGGCGGCCGCTGGAACCGGTAACCAACACCTTTAGCCCCGGTGCCGGCGGGGTGCTCTGTGAGCGCTGCGCGGCAAACCAGGCACTGCCATACTCCATATCGGTAAACGGCCTCAAGGTCCTGCGGCTCTTCCAGGACTGTGATATCACCACCGCCCTGCGCATGAAGCTTTCGGCAGAGCTGAACCTTGAACTGGAAAAGCTGCTTCGAAGCTACTGCCGCTATATCCTGGAAAGGGAAATAAAATCCGCCGCCTGGCTGGACAGCCTCAAGACGTTTAATGTAAACAAATAGGGTTACACAACACTATCCGGGGAAGATCTGCGTATGTGACGGCGGGCGCTATTACGGGGAAGATCCTTCGTCGGGCATTCGCCCTCCTCTGGATGGGCATATTAGTCAAAAATGTGTGCTATAGAGGCTTGGATTTAGGCACGGCTTAATCGTAGTGTTATTGCTTAATCATTAAACCGGTTTAAGGATTGTTACAGATCTTACCATTAGTGAAGCAACAAAGGGGGCTGAAAAACGTTACAATGGCTTTAAAAGTAATAATACGCCCCCGAATGATATCCTCTGGCAGATAAACAGCACACATCCGTGAACAATATGCCCTGGATGACACTCAAAAACAAATGTCATTCTGGAGCGTAAGCGAAGAATCTCACAAGAACCGGGCCCGTACATACGGAAACTCTC
>JAQWDO010000099.1 GCA_028705415.1 Dehalococcoidales bacterium | reverse complement strand
TTTTATCTGATCTGTTGTTGTAATGGTTATGGGTTCTGTCATGGAAATGCCTCCTGTTATTTATATCCGGTAAAAATATCCATCTTTATAGATTTGCTGCTTAAGCCCAGTTGGGCAACCTGTAACCCCAGTGACTTGACCATTGAGGGGGGACCAGATAAATAAAAGATGCGCTCTGTGTAATCGGGAATAATTAGCTTGATCGCATCTTTACTGATCAGGCCATCGTAATAGCCGGGCGGTAAAGAAAAAGAAGAGCTGGATAAAAAGTGATAAATTGAGATGTTGGGATTCCTGCTCAGGATATCAAGTTCTTTTTTGAATATGATATTTTCCGGATTCAAGTTTGAGTATAACAGCACACAGTCAAACGGGAGCCGTTTGTGTTTTACATAATCCAACATACTTTTTACTGGTGTTATACCGATTCCACCACATATAAAAGCAAGTTTATGTTTGGTGATTGGCAGGGTAAACCCGCCTTCCGGGCCTTCAATTAAAGCCCGGGCTCCGGGTTTGATATTATCCAGAGTTCGGGAATAAGCGCTGCCGGTTATTCTTTTGGTAAACTCGATATACTGTTTCTCGGAAGGGGAGCTGGAAAACGAGAAATGGTGTACCATCGGTTCGGAATCGATTATTATTGTAACGTAGAAATATTGCCCCGCTCTGTAGCGTAAATTTAGCCCTTTTCTGGGGAAGCGGAAGGACTTGACTCCAGGGAGCCTTTCAATGACCTCAATAAACTGTGTTTCTATTTGCCACATTTTAATCGGTTATCACTATATTATTTGCTGTACTGCAAGTCAATAAAAATTGAAAGTAATTGGAAAAAATTATGTAAAGTATGGGGTGCTTCACGATTAAACTAATGACATAACATATATAGTGCGAATATAATACGGCGCTAATTGTTTGACATAAAGATTAACTGAAGTTGAAGAAAAAAACGAATAAATAATATCGCGGGGCTAAATATTTTAAAACCCCGCGATATTTTACCTTGAAAAAAAGCTTGCGCCTGATTACCTTTTAAAAGTTGAAGCATATTGAGGGGTGCGGCGATTATTCATGAATCCACCCAACCGCTGGAAACTCGGAACTTCAAGTTCTGCTTCAGTCCGGATATTTTTCAAAACCCGGTTTATCTCTGCGTCACGGTTTTGGGCCGTAGTTGGCCTGTTAGAGGCAAATCCGGTGGCAATCAAGGTTAACCGGACTTCGGCATCCTGGCGCGGATCGTTAGATACACCGAAAATTACATTTGCCTGGGGATCAACTTCCTGGCGAATAATTTCAGCGGCTTCATTAACTTCAAATAGAGTCATGTTTTCGCTTCCGGATATGTTGAATATCACACCCATGGCCCCATTTACCGATACATCGAGTAAGGGGCTGCTCAAAGCATTCTGGGCAGCTGCCACAGCGCGGTTTTTCCCCGAACCGGTACCGATACTCATCCATGCCGGGCCCGCTCCCTTCATTACGGCTTTTACATCAGCAAAATCCAGATTGATTATTCCAGGGACCGTAATTACTTCTGCAATAGCCTGGACGCCGTGATAAAGCGTTTCGTCAACCATTTTGAAGGCTCCATCCATGCCGCATTTAGCATCGCAAATGGAAAAAAGCCGCTCGTTAGGCACGATGATCATGGTGTCTACGTTATTCACCATATTTTCGATTCCTTCTTCAGCAACCTGAGCCCTCCGAGCACCTTCGAAGGCAAACGGTTTGGTAACCACGCCGATGGTCAGTGCTCCACTTTCTTTGGCTGCCCGAGCCACAACGGGAGCTGAGCCGGTTCCTGTTCCGCCTCCCATACCGGCAGTGACAAATACCATATCGGCGCCTTCTACCAGTTTCTTGATATCGCTGATACTTTCCTCGGCGGCTTCTTCGCCTTTTTTGTTATTTCCGCCTGCACCGAGACCGCGGGTGCATCGCTCGCCCAGCTGAATTCGGGTTGGTGCTTCGGTGATTGCCAGATGCTGGGCATCGGTGTTCATGGCGATAAATTCAACCCCGCGAATTTGTTCTCTGACCATCCTGGTTATGGCATTGCATCCTGCACCACCCAGACCGATTACTTTGATTCTTGCCCCATTGGGAACATAACTTGTTTTTCCCACAGACCGTTTTCTCCTTTAATTACATATAGATTTTTATTTACCGAACAACCGGATTAACCGGGATAAAAACCCGGTATTTTTAAATACTTTACTGTTCATTTTCTGGCGGTAATAAACCTCAGGACTTTCCATTTTCCATAGCAGTAGTCCAAAGCTTGCAGCGTATTCGGGGCCGGATATACTGTCAGCAATACCCGACACTCTTGGTGGGTACCCGATCCTGCATGGCATGAGAGTAACCTGCTGTGTCATTTCAGCTATACCCGGGAGATTGGCTGTACCACCGGTAAGGACTATGCCTGCTGGTAAAGATGCCGGGGTTAACTCTCCGCCCGTATCATTATTCACCTGTAACAGCACCAGCCGGAGCAGTTCTTCAGTTCGTATATTAATTATGTCAAATAGATCTTCGTAAGGAATTTCCTCCCCCTCAACCAGCAATGGTTTTGGTTTCTCCGTTTGCGTCAAGGGAATCAGCGAACCATAGCGGACCTTCATTTCTTCGGAAAGTTCCGGATTCAGGCCCAGGCCGAGAGAAATGTCTCTGGTGATCTGGTTGCCGGCTATCGAGATAACCGAAGAATAGTACAAGCTGTCATTTTTGTATACAGCTATATTGGTAGTGCCCCCTCCTATATCTGCAAGCAGTACCCCGTCTCGCTTTTCGTCTTCAGTGAGAACACTGGCGGCGCTGGCCAGGGGCTCGAATACTACGTTATCGATTTTTACTCCTGCTCCTATAACGCATTTGGCCAGGTTCTCCAAAGATGTTACTGAGGCTGTGATGGTGTGAGTTTCAACATCCAGCCGGTAGCCGAACATGCCTACAGGGTCTTTGACTCCGTCCTGTCCGTCGACCCTGAAATACCTGGGTATCTGGTGAAGAACAGTTTCTTCCGGGGGTATGTTTTCACTACAGGTGATCTCCAGCAATCTTGCTACATCTTTTTGTTCTACGGTCTGTTTCCGATTGCCGGTAATACTGATAACGCCACGCTTGTTGCCGGAACTTATATGTTTGCCGGCCATTGTAACCACGGCTGAATCCATTTGGAAACCGGCAGTTTTTTCAGCCGCTTTGATTGATGCGCGTACCGACTCTCTGGCTTCGGGGATATTTACAACCTGCCCTTTTTGCATGCCTCTGGCAGGCACGGATCCTATGCCAATAACACGTAGTCCTGTACCATCGGTTTCGGCAATCAGGGAACATACCTTGGTAGTACCAATGTCAATGGCACCAATTTTACTGGTTTTCAAAGAAGCCTCCTGCTTTTACTTGCTGTTTGTATTACGGAAATGTACATTCCATTTGGCAGACAGAGAGCTGATGAAGTGTTTAACTTCAGGGCTGGGAGCTCTGTAGAGCTCGGCCAGGAAACCATGAAGCAGCTCACCGCCGCTCATGCCGGCTGCTGGTTCCTGAGGGCCCGGAAGGTTTATGTGGACAATTTCTGTCATTAATTTTTGGTATTCTATTGCTGATCCCATTTCTTTTTTTCTCCTTATTTAATTGAAGATATTAGGAGACAATTTTAGGCATGAAAATTCATCTCGTCAAATATTGTCCTTGTTTGTCCTGTATAGTGCCGTAATCAAATAAAGCTTGCAAATGTTTGTCCTGAGACATATAATTACCGAAATAGTCCTGGAGGAAAAATGTCGGATATCAGCCGCAGGCAATTGCCGCCATATGTCTCATACCGCTCTTTCTGGAATTTTTTAGACCGTTTACGTGAAGCTGTGCCTGCACGGATTGACCGCAGTTACTGGGGAGACAAGTTTTCGGGAAGCACAGGCACGCAACTTATGGGGGCTTTGCGCTATCTTGGCCTGATTGATAAC
>JAQWDO010000098.1 GCA_028705415.1 Dehalococcoidales bacterium | reverse complement strand
ACGCCAGGTAGCTGACATGCTGGAAGCAGCTGGTGGGGATTTGCTTTTACTGGCTGCCGGGGATGATGATACTACCAGTGCCGTTCTTGACCGGCTTCGCCGTGAGATGGCGCACCGGTTGGCATTGGCGGATGAGAAAACCTTTCACTTTTGCTATGTAACCAATTTCCCTCTTTTTTACCGGGATACAGAACACAACCGGTGGGATTCCATGCACCATCCATTTACATCTCCCAGGGAAGAGGATAAGCCAGTGGTAGCGGAAAAACCGGGTGAGGTTTATGGCAGGCATTATGATCTTGTTTTGAACGGCTATGAAATTGCCGGTGGCAGTATTCGTATTCATGAAGCCGACTTGCAGAGAACAATTTTCCGGCTTCTGGCGTATACGGACGAGCAGATTGATGAACGCTTTGGGCACATGCTGGAGGCGTTCTCATATGGCGCACCGCCCCATGGTGGCATAGCTGCTGGTATTGACAGATTCGTAATGCTTCTCTGCCAGGAAACATCTATACGGGAAGTGATTCCTTTCCCCAAGAACCAGAATGCCCAGGATCTGACTTTTGGCGCTCCGGACTTTGTTGCTGACGAACAGCTCGAAGAATTACAAATAAAACTTGATGAAAAAATAATCAAAAAGGGGAAATAATGCGGGTAAAAGATAAACAGTTTGAAAATTGCCAGGCTATACTTACCATCGAGGCCGATGAAGCTGAAATGAAAAAGGCCCTTGGTGATGCCTACAGGCATGCTGCAGAACATGCCAATATACCCGGCTTTCGTAAAGGAAAGGCTCCGAAGCCGATTCTCGACCAGCATTATGGCAAGGAAGCCATACAGTCGGACGCTATTGAGATACTGGCTCCCGATTTGGTTGAAAAAGCCGTGATGGAAGAAAAAATCGAACATTACGGCCGCCCTCAGGTCGAGGTTGTTCAGCAAGAGCCAACTATTCTGAAAGTAACTATCCCCTTGCCGCCCAAGGTTGAATTGGGAGATTATACAAAACTCAAAACAAAGCAAAAGAAAGTAAAGGTCACTGCCAAACAGGTGGACGAAGCCCTGGAAGGAATTCGCCAATCGATGGCAACATGGTTGCCGGTTGAACGTCCGGCAAAAGATGGCGATATGCTGATTGTGGACCTTGAGAGCAGCGTAGAAGATAAACCTTTTATCAGGGAGAAGGGAACCCAGTACCGTATTGAAACCAAGAAAGCCTCTTATCTTAAAGGGCTTTCTGAAGCTCTTGTGGGCATGAAAGCGGGCGATGAAAAAACCTTTGATATTGAATTGGGGGAAGATTATCCGGTTGCCGAAATGGCCGGGAAAACCGCCAGTTTTCAGGCAAAGGTGCTCGAGGTCAAGGAGGAAGAACTTCCCCCGCTTGATGACGAGCTGGCAAAAAAGGTGGCCTCTGATGTAGATGGTTTAAAAGGCCTGAAAGAGCGCATTAAAACCAACATGGAAAGCCGCGAGAATCAGAAAACTGCCACTGATTTCGAATTTGCTCTGGTGGATGAACTTGTTGAAAAGAGCAAAATCGAATATCCTCCTTATTTGGTTACAGTCGAAGTAGAAAAAATGATCGAAAATCAGGTTCGGCAGTGGCGTAATTACTCCAGGTCAAAAGAAGAGTTTGAGGAACGTCTCAAACAAAACAGCTACGAAAGCCTTCTGGCCAAGTTTGAAAAGCCGGCAGAAGATAGGCTGAGGCGCTCGCTGGTACTTACTGATTTTGTGAAGGCGGAAAACGTTACTGTTACCGAAGAAGAGTTTGATCAGGAAATTGAGCAGATAGCCAGTGAGTACGGCGATAAAAAAGAAGAACGAATTGAAGCCTTGAAAAATCCGGAGATAGCCAATAATATTCGTTCGGATATTTTGACAACCAAGGCATTGAAGAAACTGAAAGAATATGCAGAAAAATCTGTAAAAAAGCCAGCTGCAAAAAAGGAAGTTGAAGAAGAGGAAAAGAACAAGGAGGAAAATGATGAATAGACCAGAGAACGTTATACCGATGGTTATAGAGAGCGGAGCAAGGGGGGAGCGTGCCTTCGATATTTATTCCCTGCTGCTCAAGGAAAGGATTGTGATTCTCGGTTCTCAGATCAATGATCAGGTAGCAAACGTCATTATTGCCCAGTTGCTGTACCTCGATCGGGAAGACCCGGAAAAAGACATACAGCTTTACATAAATTCTCCGGGAGGAGTTATATCATCCGGGCTTGCCATCTATGACACCATGCAGCTGATCCGGCCCGATGTTTCAACGGTTTGTATGGGAATGGCAGCCAGTATGGCTACGGTGCTTCTCTGCTCCGGAAAGAAGGGCAAGCGTTTCGCTTTGCCAAATTCCACCATTCATATGCACCAGGCAATAAGCAGTGCCCAGGGCCAGGCTTCCGATATCGAGATTGCAGCACGTGAAATCTTACGTTTGCAGGAAATAATTCGGAAAATACTTTCGGAGAATACCGGGCAGCCTCTGGAAAAAATTATTCACGATACAGATCGGGATTATTATCTGAATCCCCAGCAAAGCCTTGAGTATGGCTTGATAGATGAAATTATTGGAAAGGTAGATAAGGAAGAGCCGGTAAAATCTACCAGGAAAAAGTAGGGGCAGTGACAAACCAGAAAAAAAGGGGTTATCCTTTCAAGGATAACCCCTTTTTTTATTAATTACAAAGAGCGCTAAAACCCCGTCTTAGCAAGACAGCGGCGGAAGAGGGAATAGCAATGGGTTGTAAAACCGGTGCCTTTCCCTCCAATTACCGCTGCATCAAGAGAGGCGAGAAAACTGTGGTTATCGTTGAACTCCGGCATTTCCAGGTAGTAATTACCTATTTCTCTTAAAGTGTGGGCATCACTTCCCGCAGTCATTCGCAACTGGTTTTCCCGGGCAAACCGCAGTGAGCGGTCGGTGTCCTGAAATGGGAGGGTTTTGGCATTTTTTACTTCCACCATATCAATCAGATGTTTGATTCTTTCAATGGTCCGGGCTTTCATGGCAGAAGAGCGGAAGACTTCAAAAGGATGCGGAATACATACCAGGCCACCCTGGTGCCTGATAGCAGCAATTGAGTCCTCCGGAGACATTCCAGCCGGTATGGTTTCTTTCAGAAATAAACCCATCACTTCGCCTTCCGTGCTTTCTATCTCTTCGGATACGATGACTTGAAAAGGAGCAATCTTTTTCAGTTCTAATGCTCCCTCGATGGTATTGTGATCGCAGATATTAAGACAGTCGATAGAACGTTTCAGGCAACTTTCGATAATTCCTTCAAGCGGATTGCTGGAGTCATCTGAATACAGGGTGTGGACATGCAAGTCTGCTCTAACCAATTTCAACTATTGACCCTTTCCAGATAACTGCCTGTGCGCGTATCCACGCGGATGATATCGTCTTCGTTGATAAATAACGGGACCAGTATATCAAGACCTGTTTCCAGCTTGGCCGGCTTGGTTCCGGCATTGGCGGTATCTCCGCGGAAGCCAGGATCGGTCTTGGTTACCTTCAGTTCCACTGTGATCGGCAGCTCGATGCTGATAAACTTTTCTTTGTAGCTTCCCATCTCCAGGGTTATGCCTTCCTTGAGATAATAAATGGAGTCTCCCAGAAGGTTGGCATCAAGGGGGATCTGTTCAAATGTTTCCTTGTCCATAAAATAGTAAAGCTCGCCGTCTTTGTATATGTATTCAACCGGCCGGTAATCCAGCCTGGCGCGGACAAATTTATCCCCGGATTGGAAGGACTGTTCAATGGTATGCCCGCCGATCACGTCGCGCAGTTTTACCTTGGCAAGGGCGGTGCGTTTCATTTTTACATGCTGGTATTCAATAACCTGGTAGAGCTTGTCGTTGAGCTCAATCACTACGCCTTTTCTAAGTTCAGTACCACCTATCATTCTTTTCTCCTCGTCCGATATAAAATATTGTTTTTATAATTATTTGGTTGCCATGGATAATAACGTAACCTTGTTGTTTT
>JAQWDO010000097.1 GCA_028705415.1 Dehalococcoidales bacterium | reverse complement strand
CAAAAATACACTATAGCTTGAATGACCATTAATGAACCTAAAGCTACTGCTATTTTCAGGTTCCGCTTGCTGTGAGTCTGGCATTATAAAAGGGGACCAGTAGAAACCAAAACGGCACCCAAAAAGGGGACCACCTGGCAGTATAATTCCAGTGTGCTTAAACAGATTTCGCACACTGGAGGGAAGGATGATACAGGTGGAAGAAAAAGAGAAGATCAGAAGGTTATATTTTATAAAACGGCACAGTATCCGCCGTATTGCCAAGGAATGCAGCCATTCCCGAAAGACGATAAGGAAAGCCATCCAGGACAGTTCGGTTCCCACTTACCATCTTTCCTCGCCGAAGCCCTACCCGCTGATGGAGCCATTCCTGCCAATAATAGAAAGGTGGCTTAAGGAAGACAGTTCTAGGCCGAACAAGCAGCGCCACACCGCCCACCGGATATATGAGAGGCTGGTCGATGAATACGGCTTTCCCGGTGCCGAGCGTACTGTAAGGGACCATGTAAGCAGGTTGAGGCAGGACTTTTCCGAAGTGGCCATACCGCTTGAATTCGACCCCGGCACCGATGCCCAGTGTGACTGGGGAGAAGCCATGATATACCTTAATGACCGGCTTGTTATGGCCCAGATACTGTGCATGAAGCTCAGTTATTCGGGCAAACCCTTCGTGATAGCCTTTCCCACCCAGCGCCAGGAGGCTTTCTTCGAAGGCCAGCACCGGGCTTTCGAATGGTTTGAAGGCGTACCGACCAGGATAAGCTATGATAACCTGACCACGGCAGTACTCAAGGTTTTAAAAGGCAGAAACCGGATTGAGCAGAATGCCTTCACCGCCTTCCGCTCCCATTATCTCTTCGAGTCCCATTTTGCCAACGTGGCCACGCCCAGAGAACAGGGCCGGGTAGAAAACCTGGTTGGCTACATGCGGCGCAATTACTTTGTACCACTGCCCCGGGTGGATTCTTTCCGGGAGCTAAACGATATGCTGCTCGAGCGCTTGCGAAAGGATGACAGCCGCCTGTCGTGGGGCAAGCAGGTGTCAATCGGCCAGGCCTGGCAAATGGAAAAGGAAAGACTGTTACCGCTGCCGCCGTTTCCTTTCCGCTGCTGTATCAGCCGCCCGGTAAAAGCCAGCCATTACAGCCTGATAAGCTTTGACGGCAACCGGTATTCGGTGCCGGTAGAGTATCAGCGGAGCCGGCTGGTAGTGCATGCTTACGCCTGGAAGGTGGAGATTGGCTGCGGCGGCCACATCATCGCCAGCCACCAGCGCTGTTACGGCAAGGGGCAGGACGTCATGGAGGTAGAACACTATCTTCCGGTGCTGGTCAGGCGACCGGGGGCCTTCCCGTATGCCCGACCGGTGCGCCAGTGGCAGATGCCCCGGATCTACCGGGACTTCCTGGAGGCACTGTCCCGGAGCCACAATGGAGACAGCCCAAGGTTATTCCTGCAAGTACTGTATTTAGGCCGCCATTTTGGCAGGCAAAACGTGGAAAGAGCTATGGAACAGGCCACAAGCGAGGGAAGAGCAGACGTCGAGCGGGTCAGGCAACTATTAACAGGCGTAGATACAATGCCGCCGGCAAGAGATGCCGGGCTTCTAAAACATACCAGGGTGGTGCTGCCGGACCTGGCTCAGTTCGACTTATTAAGACGCCCCGAAACCGCTGCAAGGAAGACCGGCAATGGCTAATGATTTGCTACTTTGCAGTTATCTGAAAAGACTGAGGCTTCCGGCAATTGCTCAGAGTTACGCCCGGCTGTCGGAAGAGGCCGCCTCCAGTAACCAGACTTATGCCGACTATCTGCTTGCCCTGCTTGAGGGCGAGGTCGCCCAGAGGGAAGAAAACACCCAGAAGCTGAGGCTGATAAAGGCTCGTTTCCCGGTCATGAAAACTCTGGACTGCTTCGATTTCAGCGCTATTCCATCGCTTAACAAGGCACTGGTGCTTGAATTGTCCCGCGGCAGCTATATTGACAAACGCGACAACATCATCTTCATCGGCAGCTACGGCACCGGCAAGACCCATCTGGCCATCAGCCTGGGGGTAGCTGCCTGCCGGGGAGGCAAAAGGGTCCGTTTCTATACTGCCGCCGGTCTTATCAATGAACTCCTGGAAGCCCAGGCTCAGCTCAGGCTTGGCAAGCTCGAAGCCTCTCTTGCCAGGTATGACCTCATCATCCTGGATGAGCTGGGCTTTGTACCTTTCAGCAAGGAAGGCGCTGAAGCGCTGTTTACCTTTTGCTCCGGAAGGTACGAAAGGGGCTCGTTAATTATCACGACTAATCTTGACTTTGTTCGCTGGAAGGAGATCTTCGGTGATGATGCCCTTACAGGCGCGTTGCTCGATCGGCTTACCCACAGATGCCATATCATTGAAATGAACGGAGACAGTTACCGCTTTAAAGAGAACCTGAAAAGGAGGGAGGCCAAGATGACCTAACAGCGTAAAGAGTCATCAATTGGGTGGTACCCAATATGATTGCCGAAGGTGGGCTCCATTATAGTTGCCAAAAACATCAGCCAGAAATGCAGTGTCCCTGTTGTTAAGATTTCCAGCTCCAGAAATATACTAGCTGGCTTGAAGTCGTTGTCTCGAAAACAAATAATAAAGTATCGGACCGATTGGAAAGAGAAAAAATGATATAAGAATCCATAAGATAACAACCGGCTTTGAATAGTATTTTTTTCGAGAAGCATGTATTCCGATTATTATGGCTAATGTAAATGCCACTGCTAATATCAAGGCGTTCAGAAGCCAAAACAACTGCATTATTGATGAGGCATGCATTTATACTCCCCCCTTAACAGGCTATTGCCACCGTATATTTATACTAGTCCAAGTCGAATAAAGTGAAGATGTTCCGGCTTCCATACTGCTTATTTGCGGGCCATATTGTGATGCCCATCCAGTAGTGAATAGCCGCATAATATAACAATGGTCAGCCTGCAAGCTAGCTAGAATGGACACACTAAAATTTCCACCATCTACGACCAATTGGTTGTTCGTTGACTGAGCACTAAAAATTTGTGTCGTACCTATCAGAGTTGATGTACCAACAATATCCCACAACTCAGCCTTTACTTCCCAAGATGCACTACCACCCATAGCTCCACCTAACAAGTTTACACCAGCCCAACCGGAAATATCTATGTAGGCAAGTTGTGATCCTGCGCCAGTTATCCAAAAAGATTCACCAGTTGTTGCGCCACCTTCTGCATTTCCAATGCCATATGTCCATAGCGATACAAAGTGTTTTCGTGCCGCAATATCGTATGATGTATCACGTGTTGCTAATCCCCATGTTGAACCGCCTTCTTGCCCGTGGTCTCCAGAATAGAATGTAGTATTAGTGCCAATTGCCACCCATTCTTCCCTGGTGGGTTGCGCATTTCCGTCGGGCACAAGAGTGAATATCTTAAGGTCAGCAACGCTTGTATTATCTTCGCAGTTCGAGGGGTTAATACCAGCGTTTTGCTTTTGCAACTCAATCAAAGATTTGCTTATTGGAACAGTTCCGTCACTGAAATTTATGATTGTGCTATTATCACTAGCTGCCACAGGTGTTACATTCAAGAGTAAAGTGAGAGATGCCATTAAAACGGACATTGTTATTCTTCTCATTTTTGGTATTGATCTAGTAAACATATTCTCCCCTTATTTTAATTTATGGAAATAGATATTTCGCTATCGCATCGACCAGGGCTTACCTGTCGGTAAGCCCTGGTCCTATCCACCTGCCAGACTCCATATAACATATTCAGCTTCATATTCACCTCCTTTTAAGAAATGGATGAAGCCCTGATGTTTATGTTGGACTCAAGCATTTCAGTAATAGTAATAGAGAGTAGTTGCTGTATATGGACAATGGCTTGGGCTGTGTATATACAGTCCAGCAGAGCCCCATTTTGAGATATATCGATGGTCGCCGACATTGTGTATGATCGCTGAGTGGTCGTCATCCACATACCTTACTATCAAACCATTGTATGGCACACCGGTCCAACGGCTA
>JAQWDO010000096.1 GCA_028705415.1 Dehalococcoidales bacterium | reverse complement strand
TGGTGATAAAGTAGTCGTCAGTTCAGCCAGGGGTGATGTTCGGGCGGTAGCCATAGTTACCAAACGTTTCAAGCCGCTGACTGTTGACGGCAAAACTATCCACCAGATCGGCATGCCTTTCAACTGGGGTTTTGCCGGTATGAAAACTGGCGATTCCGCCAACCTGCTAACTCCGCATGTCGGTGATGCAAATACCACTATCCCTGAATTCAAGACTTTCCTCTGTAATATAAGGAGGGCAGACTAATGAGTAAGGCAATTCTTTTTGACCTCACCAAATGCACAGCCTGCCGTGCTTGTCAGGTAGCCTGCAAACAATGGAACGAACATAAAGCTGAAGAAACCAGCAACTGGGGCTCTTATGAAAATCCCAAAGAACTCTCAGCTGAAACCTGGTTAAGAATGCGCTTTATAGAGGTAGAACGCGAAAACAAGCTCGACTGGCTGTTTTTAAGAAACTCCTGCATGCATTGCGAACAGGCCAGCTGTGCAGTTGTTTGCCCGGTCGGAGCGATCTTTAAAACAGAAGAAGGCTTTGTTCATGTTGACCAGGACTGGTGTATCGGCTGTGCCAACTGTGTTATGGCCTGTCCCTTTGGCGTAATACACAAGGACCATCATAAAATGAGGGCTAACAAATGCAGCGCCTGCACTTCTGTAGGTTATAACCGGCTTGCAGATGGTAAGGAGCCAGCCTGCGTAACCACCTGCCCCACCGGAGCACTGGAATATGGTGACAGAGACGAACTGGTAGCCAAAGGGCTTGCCGTAGTGGATAGATTAAAAGCCAATGGGTATCCGAATGCCTATTTATATGGCGAGAAGGAACTTGGCGGGCTACACCTGCTGGAAGTTCTCGACGATGCCCCCTCAGTTTACGGCCTGCCGGAAAACCCGCAGGTAGCTACCAAGGATATGGTTTCCAACTGGCTGTCTTCACTGGTAACAGCCGGTGTAGTTACAGCTATTCCATTCTGGCTGCTCTTCAAGCGCAAGGAAAAAGCCAAAGCTGAAAGCAGCAATAGAGGAGGTGCATAAATGTATTGGGGATGGCAAATTTGGGTATATCTGGCTACAGCCGGCATGGCCGGCGGAGCTTACTTTGCCGGATTTCTGGTTAATGTTTTCACTGGTTGGAAACATAGGACATTTTTCCGCGTTGCAACTGTTACTGCTGTTCCTTTTGGAATTGTTGGCGTGCTTGCCCTTCTCCTGGACATCAATGCCCTCAGGGTCTGGCATCTGTTTGTCAGCTTCAAACCAGAGGCAATGATTTCTATTGCTACCTGGATTCTCACAATCTGGCTGACAGTCTGCTTTATCATGTTCCTTGCCTGGTTGCTTGAATGGGACGCCAAAAACAATCCCGATAAATACTCATACAACATGGAAGGCGGCATGTCCAAAATATCCAAGGTGCTGGCATGGATAGGGTTTATCGTTTCAATCATTTTGTTTGGATATACAGGCGTCCTTCTTGCTAATACCGGCCTGCCTCTCTGGTCCACCACAGCACTACTTCCCGCTCTGTTTTCTGTATCTGCAGTATCTACCGGTATTGCGCTTCTGGTTGTAGTGAGCCTGTTAATTACTTCAAGAACTAAAAAACTATCCATTTCGCACAGCCTTGTTCACCGCCTGGCTGAAGCAGATGCAATAGTCATAGTAGTTGAAACCCTGGTTCTGATAGCTTTTGCAGTCTGGTTGGCGATTGCCGGCGGAGAAGCAGGCACAGCCTTGTCTGCTCTGCTTACTGGAGAGCTGGCAGTGATGTTCTGGGTGGGCTTTGTCCTCCTGGCACTGCTGCTCCCCATCGCTCTTGATCTTCTTCACAAGTATAAGGAGATGGAGGACAAAACTGCTGCCTGGATCATAGGCTTATCGGCAGCCTCGGTAATAATCGGCGGGTTCTTCCTGCGTGCAGTAATAACAATCGGCGGACAGTTATAGCTCAATACCTGAAACAGCAAAAAGGTTATAACGAAGACCGAAAGGAAATACAGGAATTTTGTACAAACCTGAAGAAAACGATACGACTAGCAAGATAATAAAAGGAATGGAAGAGTGGGCTGGCGAACCAGCCCACTCTTCCAGGTTTATCAGCTTTTACCTCGAGCTTCTGCAGATACACGCAAATGTCGAGCAGAAAACCGGCATTCCGGCAGTTGGCATACCCCAGGAACTTGTGAACCATCGCATTTTTAATGGCCAGCCTCTCATACGGTTTGAAGAGCTCGATATTGACTGGTCCGTGGCCAATGACGTTTTTAAAAACATAGCACAATTGTTCAAGCAATATTCAGATGTTTTGC
The DNA here is from genome assembly GCA_028705415.1 of Dehalococcoidales bacterium. GTDB lineage: Bacteria > Chloroflexota > Dehalococcoidia > Dehalococcoidales > CSSed11-197 > CSSed11-197. Next base: position 1,714 of record JAQWDO010000096.1, on the reverse strand, counting down.
AGGGCTATTCAAATCTGGAAACTGAAAATATACCGGAGATAAATGCCGAAATCGCTCAGAAATGGCTTGATAGAGGAAATCTCGACTCAGAAGCTGAAAAAGTGTGCATTTCTCCGACAGAAATGGCTACACTCATACACCACACCATGCGCCCGTTTCTTACCGGTTATGCACTGGCTTTTAAACAACGCATCAATCAGCAGTCATGGCGGAAAGGAAATTGCCCGGTTTGTGGTTCAGCGCCCTCATTCAGCTACCTGGAAAAGGAAAACGGAGCCCTTTATTTGATTTGCTCCTGCTGCAACATGGATTGGCTTTTCCAGCGCCTGCACTGCCCTTTCTGCAATAATACCGATCAGCCAACACTTTCCTACCATACCGATGAAAAAGGCCTTTACCGGCTTTACCTTTGTGATAAATGCAAAGGTTATTTAAAGGCAGTAGATTTGAAGAAAACCGAGGGGGAACTCAACCTGGGGTTGGAAGCTATCATCACTGCTGACCTTGACTTGCAAGCCCGGGAACTGGGCTATCTTCCGGGTGAAATCCTGTCCTAATATTCCAATTGCCGGTAACAGATCAAAAATAAGACCGGGATGATCAAGGCATAACGCGCCATATCATCCCGGCTAATATTTCAGGTAGTTCACAGCAATATGCTGAAGCCATTTCCATCAAGTAACTCAGAACAATCTTTTTCTTGCCTGGTTCTGCTAAAATAAGGTATGACTTACACGCTTGGAATTGATATTGGCTCATCCGCTGCCAAGTTGATACTGACAGACTCGGCCAATAACACGGTTTATAACAACTGCATTAACACTACTTCTAACCCCTCTGTTACAATCAACTCCCTGCTGGAGCAACTCAGTAACAAGGTTTCGTTCTCTGATATTTCCGGCGCTGCCATATCCGGTTCGGGCTTGAAACAAATCGCTGCTAAAACAGGCTGGGGGCACTTTTCAGATGGCCTGGCCCTTGTCACTTCCATCATGCACAAACAACCGGAAACCCGGACAATAATCTGTTCCGGCGGGCAGACTGTCCTGGTGGTTGAACTCGAGCAAGGTATGAACAAACCATGGAAAGTTCACACCAATCCGCTGTGCGCTGCGGGCACCGGCCATTTTCTTCAACAACAGTGCTACCGCCTTGGCATACAGCTTGATGATCTGGCCACATTAGCAAATTCGTATAACGGCAGCGCTCCACGTATTGCCACCAGATGCAGCGTGTTTGCCAAAAGTGACCTTATCCATCTGCAACAAAAGGGAGTGCCTGTAGAAGCAATGCTAAAGTCCTTGTGTGAAAGCATTGCCAGAATGATAGCCTCGCTCAAGAAAGGCCATTTTCAGCAACCAGTGCTGTTTACAGGTGGAATGGCAGCCAATTCAGCAGTATGTTCGGCGCTGGAAACGGCTATTTCAGCCAGAAACAAACAGCCAGTCTCAATAAAAGTTGCCGAAATGCCCCAGCATGTCCAGGCTTTTGGTCTGGCTTTGCTGGCAAGAAATACTCCTTCAAGTATAAACTTCGTCCCTGACGAAACCTCTAATACCAGGTACTATACCCTGCCCGGGCTGCCTGAAACCCAACATACGAACAAGCCGCCTGTTGGCACATTGACAAACAACTCTCCGGTTTACCTTGGTATAGACGTCGGCTCGACCAGTACCAAGGCAGTAGTTGTCAACGCCGGGGGAGATGTAATTAT
>JAQWDO010000095.1 GCA_028705415.1 Dehalococcoidales bacterium | reverse complement strand
ATATCAGTATCAAATGCCTTGTTGGCAAAATCAAAGACCACCTCTTCAATTTCTTCAGCCGGATAATCCTGGAGGACGAGCAAGGCGATTACCTGTTGTGTAAACCCGTCGTCACGCTGGGCAAGCAGGCTGAAAGTGTGATTTACACCGGATTTTCCCTTAAGCACGGCACCGGTGGTGATTTCAAACCCCCGCGTTTTAAAATACCGGATTACTTTATCGGTAAGATTTATTGTGCTGGTGGTTTCGTTTTGATCATTTCCCATTATTCACTCTGAACATCTTTAAAGGGAATTTTCTTCAATTTTAATAAGGCCGCGGCGGATTGCCAGGACTACGGCGTGTGCCCGGTCATTGGCGTTGAGTTTTCGCATTATAGCACTGACGTGGTTTTTGATAGTCTGTTCACTGATATTCAAAAGCCTGGCAATTTGCTTGTTTGAGTTGCCATCGGCAATGTGAATCAGTATCTCTTTTTCCCGGGGGGTAAGAGGGGCTACAGCAGATTCAACGCTTTTACCCAGGGTTTCCATATCCAGAAAACTTTTCAGGACCTGCCGGGCTACAACCGGCCTTGTCATAATATTGTCATTAATCGGGTATTCTCCATTTGAGGCGCGCCGAATATTTGAGATAAGTTCTTCCGGAGGGACAGTTTTTTTCAGGCATGCTACAGCAGAAGAGCGGATCACTTCAAACAATTCCTGGTCGTTGGGATCAGGGCTTAACATAATAACTTTGGTGTTCGGATAACGCCGGGCTATTCTGGTGCCCAGCTCAAGGCCACTGTGGTTGGCAAGGTCTGACCCAAGCAGAACTATATCAGGCTGGAAACTATCAATTGGATTAATAATCTCCTCCGATGGATCAGCCTCCTGGATTATAAAATCGGGCTGAGATCCTAATGCAAGCCGCACCCCGGCCCGGAAAAATGGCTGTTCGTCAATTATCATAATCCGGGTTGTTTTCAATGCAGTGCCTCCGGTAATTACTTATATGTCCCTGGCTGCCCGGCTATCCAGTTCTTCAGAATTTTCGTAGAAGGAAATAACATCCTCTTTTTTAAACCGCCGGTCTCCCCGGCTGCCAATTCTGTAAGCTTTCAATAAGCCTTGATTGCTCCAGCGCCTCACTGTATTTATGTGGACGTTTAAAACCCTGGCTACCTCACTGGTTGTAAGCATTGGCCCGATATCAACATTGTTGTTCATTTTCATTCTCCTTTTAACACACCTTAAGTGCTCAATTGATACCAGACGTTATCATATCTTACTTTTTTCCAGTGATAAATCCCCTATAAGTTATCCGTTTACCCCCTATTTGTACTAGTATCTTAGTCATATATTACACCATTTATATGACTTTGAACAGAGAATTACGGGGAAATTCGATAATAGTTCTTAAAATATGCACAGCCTTTTTCAAAAGTCGCTTAAAACTTGTTAGCCGTGTATAAAAATACGGTTTTTGCAAAAAATATCTGAGGCTATCCTTTTGATAAATCCTTCGTTATAATTATTGCACGTGATAACACCACTCCGGCCGGGTTAGATGGCCGGCTGGTAGAAAGGGGTTAACAGGTGCAGGATGAAAAGACCCTGGTCAACCGTGCAAAAGAATATGACCAGGAAGCCTTTGGCCAGATATATGAGGAAAATTTTGACAAGATTTTCCGCTATATTGCCATCAAAATTGGCAACCGGATGGAAGCTGAAGATTTGACACAGCAGGTATTTATGAAGGCGCTTAAGGCGATATCTTCGTATAAATGGAAGGACGTTCCATTTTCCGCCTGGCTGTATAAAATAGCCCATAATCAGGTGGTTGATTATATACGGAAAAAAAGCCGCCAGCCGGAAACCGAGTTGAATGAAGATATAACGGCAATTGAGGATAATCCTTACAAGGCGGCCGAATTAAAAGTAGAACTGGAGGAGCTGTCATGTGCACTCAGGAAGCTGACACCCTTGCAGCAGGAAGTCATATCTTTGCGGTTTAGCTGTGAAATGCCTATTGCGCAGGTAGCGCAGATTATGGGCAAGAAGGAAGGGGCGATTAAAGCTCTTCAGTACAGTGCAATACAGGCTCTTAGAAAACATATGGTGGTGGAAAACAATGCATGAAAAAATGGCGGACAAAAGCATTGAGGTTGTGCTTGACAGCTGTCTTGAAGAAATTCTTTGCGCTGGCCGTAAGGTAGAAGAATGCCTCGCGGAGTACCCTGAATATGCTTCTGAGCTGAAGCCATTATTGCAGGCAGCTGAGGCTTCCCGTTGTGCCGCCAATGTAACTCCCCGGGAAGATTTTAAAGCAAGGGCGCGTTATGATTTTAATGCAGCTGTAGCTGATATGGCACATAACCGAAAAAAGCGCTGGTTCAATTATGCTCCTGTGTGGGCGCAGTTGGTTGCAGGTGCCCTGGTTGCCGTAATGATTTCCGGTGGTGCAGTGGTAGCGGCTTCCGGGAACAGCCTGCCGGGCGAATCTCTCTATGGTGTTAAGCTGGCTGCAGAACAGGTGGAAATGGGTTTTGCCTTTTCAAAATCTGCCAAATCGGAACTGAATGCTGATTTAGCCAATCGGCGTGTTGCAGAAATTGTAGCTCTGGCAGAAACAGAACAAACCGAAGGCATTCGTATTGCTGCCAGCCGGCTGGACGATAACCTCGATAACATAGCAGTTTTAAATATTAAGAATGCTACGAGCGGAGGCGTGTTGCCTCCCGAAACACAAGAACCGTTGGTTACAACGCCTGCACCTTCCGATCAGCATGAGGGGGGCGTAGCTTCTTATGATGAGTACCTGGCATCACTGGGCACCCAAATACCGGAGATGTTTACCGTGGATTCTGATGATAGCGAGCTGGTTTCCAGTTTGAAGATAAAGGGATTGGCGGGTTATCAGGATCTGGTATCAAGCATGGAGAAAGCTCCCGACCATATTAAACCGGCTCTTGAAGAGGCGCTGGTAGCGTTTATCAGGGGTTATGAGGTGGCAATTTACAACGCTGGCTTATGAATTAAAGTAATTGACATGGCGATGGTGCCAACATATACTTTTACCGGGTATTGTTACAATGCCCGGTATTTATTATGAGTCAGAAACCATCGTTTTTAAAAGAAAGAGAAAAAGCCATTCGCAAAGCCACACTGGCTGCTGTGAATCAGGCCAGAGAGCAAAGGCGCGCAGCGATAGAAGAAGCATGCAGTCAGGAGAAAGAAAAATGCCGTATGGCGTTTAAGGCTGTTGAAGAGCTGGAAAACCAACTCAAGCATGCTGCCGACGAATCAGAAAAAGCAGCCCTGCGGCAAGCCATCAAAGAATCCAAGGACGATATGAGGCAGGTCATATCCCAGGCAAAAAAAGAGGCAGAAGCACAAAAACAGACAGCAGTAATCCGTGAAAAAGAAATGGTTGCCCGTATAAAAGAAGAAGAAAAAACAGCAATTGCTTCTCTGGCTTATGGAGACACTGTTTCGGAAGAGGGTTTCGGGAAAGAAGCTTTGTATTCAGACGGTATCTATGATTCCGAATTTATAACCGGTAATCAGGATTTGGAATCAATGCTTGAAAAAAGCCCTCCGGGGAGCTCGGGTTTTGATGCTGGGGGACAGGCCGGTAATCCGGGCTTAAGGGAAGTTGATTTTCCGGTTATTGGCGCAAAGGAAGATGAGTGGGAGAATACGGACGAACAAACCGGCCAAGCACAAGAAAACTATATCGGTTATGATGAGATCCGCAGGGCATTGGAAGAAAACGTCAGAAAACTGGAAGAAGAGCGCCGCGCCAGGATGGATTTTGACCTGCCGCAAGCACCAATGCCTGCGCCGAAAAATCTGTTTGAAACCGAAAATATAAATATTGAAGAGGAAACTAAAGAATTATTGCCGGATGTTTTGGAAGATGCCCGGAATACTACCAGCAATGATGCGCCTGAAATTTCAGAAAAGACTGAAGACCTTCCAGCAAAGCCAGAAGAAAAAAGAGAGGCAGCTATCCTTCATGAGGGCAAGGTCATGATAACCATACAAAACGCTCCCTCTTCCAGGTTTGTTCGTTCCTTTGGTGAAAAACTTAAACAAATAGATGACATGCGCATTCTTCTGCTCGGGGGGTCGTCCGA
>JAQWDO010000094.1 GCA_028705415.1 Dehalococcoidales bacterium | reverse complement strand
CTTCCGATCTTGTTCCACCTTTGTCCGGAAGGTTCTTTTGCTCCGGCATCAAGTCTATTACCGGATTAGCCGTTTCCGGGTCGAACTCTGAGGAATTGGCTTTCGGATCTTTCAGCACAAAGCGGCCAAACTCGATCACCATTACCTGCATTCCGAGGCACAGACCGAAATAGGGAATACGATTCTCCCGGGCATATGTGGCTGCCTTGATCATTCCCTCTATGCCTCGTATACCGAATCCGCCAGGAACCAGTATGCCCTGTGAATCGCGCAGATAGTGTTCTACACCATTCTTTTCCAGGTCTTCTGAATGAACCCATTCTATATTGATACAGCAAGAGTTGTACAGCCCTGCATGGCAGAGCGCTTCTCTCACCGAATAATACGCGTCTTCAAGTTCGACGTATTTTCCGACCAGGGCAATCTTGACCGGAGCAACCGGCTTTTTAAGCAAAGACACCATATGACGCCATTCGTTCAGATCCGAAGGACGGGAATTCAGACCGAGCCTTTTAACTATCAGGTCTCCGGCCTTCTCTGCTTCAAGCACCAGTGGAACCTCATAGATGGTTTCTACGTTAGGCAGAGGAATCACTGCTTCCCGTTCAACATCACAAAAGAGAGAAAGTTTGTCCCGGATGCTGTCGGAAATGGGGTAATCGCTCCGGCAGACTATAATGTCCGGTTGGATACCTATGCGGCGTAATTCGTTGACGCTGTGCTGGGTAGGCTTGGTCTTGAGTTCTTTGGTAGTGCTGATATAAGGCAGAAGAGTGACATGCACATAAAGAACATTGTCCCGGCCGACATCCTTACGCATTTGCCGTATTGCTTCCAGAAATGGCTGCCCTTCAATATCCCCAACGGTGCCACCGACTTCTACCAGTATAACTTCAGCCTGGGCAACCTCGGCAAGGCGCAGGAAATACTGTTTGATTTCGCCAACAACGTGAGGAACGACCTGAATGGTGCCGCCAAGATAATCACCACGCCTTTCCTTGCTAATAACCGATGAGTATATCTGGCCAGATGTTGTATTGGATATGGCAGTTAGCTCTATATCGATAAAACGTTCATAATTGCCAAGATCAAGATCGGTCTCAGCGCCATCTTTTGTTACGAAAACCTCGCCATGCTGGTAAGGCGACATCGTACCGGGATCGACGTTCAAATAGGGGTCAAGTTTCTGAACAGATACTTCCACCCCGCGGCTTTTGAGAATATTGCCGATAGACGCGACAGTGATACCCTTGCCTACAGAGCTTACAACGCCGCCGGTTACAAAAATGTATTTTGTCATAATAACAAGCTATATACGGTATTTACCCGGAACCTTTGGATAAAATCTTGCCAGGAATTTCAACATAAATTTAGACTGAAAGCGCTAAACAGCAGGGGAACATGTTTGTTAATTATAGGTATGGCACAAAGATTGTGTCAAGTATTTCGAAGCATTTTTTCAACAATGTGCTCAAATTCAGGAAGAGCAAGCCTCGTGCGAATATTTTTTAATAAAGGGTTCTTAATATTGCTAATCTTGTTTTGACAGGTTTGTTACAGGCGGGTTATAATCTTACCAAAGGTGATTTATCGTGGCAGGAAAAGATTATTACAAGACCCTTGGAGTCAACCGTTCAGCTTCAGAGAAGGAAATAAAACAAGCCTTCAGAAAGCTTGCCCGTAAATATCACCCGGATGTAAATCCAAACAACAAAGAAGCCGAAGCCAGGTTTAAAGAAATCAGCGAAGCCTATGATGTACTTCATGATGCCGATAAGCGCAAAAAGTATGACCAGTTCGGCGAACAATGGCAATATGCGGACCAGTTTACTCAAGCCCGATCAGGAGGGTCTCCCTTTGAAGGATTTGATTTCAGTGGATTCGGCGGGTCCCAGGGTGCGCATTTCCGAACCGAAACCGGCGATATGGGAAGCATTTTCGAAGAACTGTTCGGCCGCCGAAAGCAACGCAGCCGGCCGCAAAAAGGCCAGGATATTGAATATCCGGTTGAAATCACCCTGCAGGAAGCCTTCAACGGTACCAGCCGCCTTCTGAGTCTTGAAGCCGAGAGCACCTGTCCGGCTTGCAACGGAACCGGCATCACCAACAATACTGCCTGTTCCTACTGCCATGGTTCCGGGACTACTCCCCAGGTGAAACGAATCGAAGTGAAAGTTCCCGCCGGGGCTCGAACCGGTTCAAGGATACGACTGGCCGGCAAAGGGGGAGCCGGTATTACCGGAGGGCCTCCAGGAGACCTTTTCCTCTCCATCAAGGTTAAACCTCATCCCAGGTTTGAACGGGTCGACGATGATTTGCACGTTAATATAGATGTGCCATTGCTGGCTGCGGTACTCGGGGGAGAGGTAAAGGTACCAACCCCCGGAGGCAAAGAGCTGGCGTTGAAAATTCCCCCTGAGACGCAGAACGGCCGCAGTTTTAAATTATCCGGCCGGGGAATGCCGCATCTGGGCAAACCGGGCAGCGGAGATTTGATTGCACATGTGAAAGTGGTCTTGCCAACCAGGTTAACACCTGAAGAGAAGCGACTGTTTGAAAATCTCAAGGAATTGAGGCCAGTATAACCGGTATAGAAATCATATGAACACTGAAAAAGAAAAAAGGCCGCGTTACGTGATCAGCATTGCGGCAGAAATGCTGGGAACCCAAACCTACACACTGAGATATTACGAAAAGATTGGCATAATAAAACCGGCACGCTCATCCGGTAACATCAGGCTTTACTCAGATCAAGATCTGATGCTCATACGTAAAGTTCAAACCCTGATGGACGAACTCGGAGTCAACCTGGCCGGTGTCGAGGTTATACTGAGAATGAGCCTGCAGCTTGCCGAACTGCAGAAAGACAAGGAAGAACTGGAAAGGAAACTGGAAATCCTGCAGGCTTCAATCAATCAAGAGAACTGTTAACGACCTTCATTTTACAGTAAATCATCCCATAAACTCCTGAAAGGAAGACTGATTGTAATGCCGGAAAACGCTAAAGGCGCGGTAACAGAGAATGTGACTGACGCAGAACCGGAAAGCAGAAACACCAGCCCCGGAAATAAAAACAAGTGGCAATATGCCCTGGCCATACTGACTATTGTATTTACCCTGGGACTGGGAATCGCACTGGCCTTTAACTGGGACGCTATTTATCGCATAGCCGGATATGGCTATGCCGGCGGTTTTGTTATCAGCGCTCTCGGGAGTGCAACTATAATCGTCCCGGTTCCAATGCTGGCAGTTCAGTTTGCCCTTGGCGGAGTAGTAAAGCCCTTGATCGGGCCAAATTTTTTAGGGCCTCTGTTTGTAGGAGGGGTATGTTCGCTGGGAGAAACCCTGGGGGCGCTGAGTATCTATATTACCGGCGTTGGTGGCAGTGCTCCTTTTTCCACGCCTAAATCTGGCTGGTGGAAGCGCCTGAGCGATAAAATTGCCTCTCTTATAGAAAAGAGAGGCCGGATAACCCTCTTCTTACTTTCAGCCATAATGAATCCATTCTTTTATCCGGCATCAATCATGATGGGAGCATCAAGATTCGGCATCAAACGCTACGCACTGATAACCTTTGCCGGGAAATTTATCAAGTGCTCATTGATCGCCTATGCAGGCTATTTCGGATTTAAGGGCATATTCAGCCTGTTTGGAATTGACCTGTAACAGATATGGTGCCCAGGTGCTCTGGACGAAAACGGTCGGAATAAAATATAATGATATCCTGTGACTGGAGCATGGCCGCCACTGTCCGGCAGTCGGGGTTACAAGTCAAGCCGTTTTATGGTAATATATGTCCTTGGCTTAGGAGTGTAGCTCAGTTGGTAGAGCAGCGGTCTCCAAAACCGCCGGTCGAGGGTTCGAGTCCTTCCGCTCCTGCCAGATTTTTCTGCCGAGGTGGTGGAATGGCAGACACGCTAGCTTGAGGGGCTAGTGAGCTTTTGCTCGTGTGGGTTCAAATCCCACTCTCGGCACCATTAACAATATAAGCGGAAGTAGTTCAGCGGTAGAATGCCTCCTTGCCAAGGAGGAGGTCGCGAGTTCGAATCTCGTCTTCCGCTCCAGTAGTTTACCGGGGCTGATATCAGCCTCGTTTTGCGGGTTTAACAGGCGACGTAGCCAAGTGGTAAGGCAGGGGTCTGCAAAACCCCCATTCAGCGGTTCGAATCCGC
>JAQWDO010000093.1 GCA_028705415.1 Dehalococcoidales bacterium | reverse complement strand
GTTAAAGCTATTTCCAGTGCCCGTATTACTCTTCAGGTGTTTCTGTGGTCTATTCGGAAAGCTGCCTCAGGGTTGATTTCCTCAAGCTCTTTATGAAGAGTAAGAGCTTCTCCTCTGGCAGCTCTGTCTTCGAGGTTTTTTCGCAAGCTGATGTCCGGCTCTACCCTGGGAATTTCCCAGCCCTCTATTATTGCCCAGACGTATTGGCCTGTACCGCCCACCAGCAAAGGTATCGTCCTTTTGCGGCTGGCTGATTCTATTGCCTGAACGGCAATATCCAAAAAGTTTACCAGGCTGAAAACCTCATCTGGGCTGACTACGTCGATTCCATGGTGCGGTATTTGCTGCCTTTCCGAAACTCCAGCCTTGGCAGTGCCGATATCCAGCAAACGGTAAACCTGTCTGGAATCGGCGCTGATTATTTCGCCACCCAGCCTGGTGGCTACTTCCAGAGCGAGGCAGCTTTTACCAACCCCGGTTGGCCCGACTATGGCAACCAGTTTTTCCATGGGCAAAAAATTAAATGCCGGTTTGGCAAGCCTGGCGCACTATGCCTATAAACTGGTCAGCTTTCAGGCTGGCGCCTCCTACCAGAGCGCCATCAATGCTTTCCCTGGAAAGGTATTCACCAGCATTTATGTTATTTACACTTCCCCCGTAAAGCAAACGGATACTATTTGCTGCAGCCTTACCGTATAATTCAGCTATGGTTTTCCTGATTACATCCATTATCTGGCAAACCTCGTCAGCGCCGGCGTTTATACCGGAGCCGATTGCCCAGATTGGCTCATAGGCAATCACTGTATATTCAATACCTGGTATATCGCCAAGCGATGATTTTAATTGATAACTGATGGTTTCTTCTGCGAGACCCGCCTGCCGGTGCTCGAGTGTTTCGCCCAGGCAGAGAATGGGAGTAATTCCGGCTTGAAGAGCCTTTTTAAGTTTTTTGTTGATAATCTCGTTATTTTCACCAAACAACTGGCGGCGTTCGGAATGGCCAATAATTACATATTTGCATAACGATTTGAGCATCAAGGCTGAAATCTCGCCAGTATAGGCCCCTTTTTCCTCGTAGTGCATATTTTGTGCGCCAAGAGAGACACTGCTATAAGCTAACAGATCGTACACGGGCGCCAGCGAAACAAAAGGCGGAAAAATGGCCACCTCGACATCTTTTATCCTTTCAAGTTCAGGAAGCATTTGCGTTACCAGGCTTACGGCTTCGCCGGTAGTTGTGTTCATCTTCCAGTTTCCCGCGATCAAAGGCTTTCTGTTCATTGTTTGCCTCTATGCTCCGTATTTTCCCAATTTTTGCGCATTTGCCATCGCCAATGGCATTATACTGGTTGCCGGTATGGTTCCCAGCCCGCCTGCAAGGCAGGATGTTTCGGAAAATGAAAGGGTGTTGTCAGGCCGGCAGAATGGAGCATAAAGTAAAAGTGGTACAGGGTGCCAGCTGTGGCCTTTTAAAACGGCAGGAGTAGAATGGTCGCCAGCAACCACCAGTACATCCGGTTTGAGGGCCAGTAAGCGGGGAAGGAATCTGTCAACCTCTTCAATCACGCGCACCTTGCGTTCGAAGTCGCCATCTTCACCAGCAGAATCGGCGCCCTTCACATGGAGGAAGAAAAAGTCGTGCCGGTTAAAGGTGTTCTCCAAAACGTTAATTTCATCAGACAGAGCAGGTCCTGTTGCCAGAACCTCCATACCGACCAGCCGGGCAAGCCCCCGGTACATCGGATAACCGGCGATGGCTGCCGGGTTGAGTTGATATATCGATCCCATGGAAGGAATATCCGGAATGGACGAAAAACCCCTAAGTAAAATCATGTTGGCCGGGCTATAATTGGCAAGAATTTCACTGGATCTGGCTATGAACTGGTTTACTGCCCGGGCTGTTTTTTCTGCCTGTGGCGAGGCTGGAACTGCAGCAAGCGGATTAACGCCGGTTCGCTGGGGGTCTGTATCCCTGACTCCGTCACTTAATGGCTGACTTGAGCGCATTAACACTACCAGCCGATGCTCCCGGACCGGGCGAATCAAAAATTCAATTCCTTCAAACACCTGCCTGTCCAACAGCTTGCATAAATCTGCCGCTTTTTCACTTTCAATGCGCCCTGCCCGCCGGTCAGTTATTAAGCCATCCTTATCAACCGTGCAGAAATTCCCTCTGGCAGCAACATCCCCCGGCAGGACTTCCATGTCTATTCCGACCGCTTCAAGCACTCCCCTGCCAATAACATATGAAAGAGGATCATATCCGAACAACCCAAGGTGGCCCGGGGCGCTTCCGGGTGTTATACCAGGCAAAACCGGTGTCGAAAACCCGCAAATACTTTTTCTTGCCAGGCTGTCAAGATTGGGCGTATCAGCAGATTCCAGTTCTGTTTTTCCTGAATCTGGAAGAGGGACACCGCCCAGACCGTCAATAACCAGCATGACTATTTTTTTATCATTTCTTAAGGAAAGAGAGTGCATCAGTTCGACCTGGTTGTGGTTATTTGAAACATTGCCACTCATCATTTTTGTATATGTAATAGTTTCCCTTTCCAGCTCTTTGTCCATCAGCACACTCACTCCCGGCAGGGGTTCCCCGCTTAAAAACTCAAGTGATGCTCCACCGCCGGTGGAAACAAATGTCATTTTTTCTGCCAGTTTCATTTCAGTCATAATTTCAGCCGTAGATCCTCCACCGACAATGGTAGTCGCCAGCAGATTGGACATTACCTTGGCAATGGTCCGGGTCCCTTCGGAATAGCGGGGAATTTCATAAATACCCATCGGGCCATTCCAGAAAACTGTACGGCATTTTTCAAGGGTTTCGGTAAATTTGGTGATGGTAAGCGTTCCGATATCCACAATCATCTTGTCCCTGGGTATCTTTGATACCGGAACATTTTCTATCGGAGCCGGCGGATTTATACTCTCGGCAACCATAACATCGTCAGGGAGGATGAGTTTTACTCCATTGCCGGCAACTTTATCGATCAGCATTCTGGCAGTTTCAAGCGAGCCGTCAATAAGCGATTTGCCAACTTCATACCCCTGGGCTTTGAGAAAGGTTGCTGCCATTCCGCCGCCAACGATTATGAAGTTCACCTTGTCCATGGTATTTTCCAGCAGTTTGACCTTGTCGGTCACCTTGGCGCCACCCAAAAGTACTCCAAATGGCCGTTTCGGATTTTCAAGCACCAGACCCAGGGAGTTGATTTCTTTTTCCAGCAACAGCCCAGCTACCGATGGCAGGTAATTGGTAATTCCCACGATGGAGGCATGCTTGCGGTGGGATGTCCCAAAAGCGTCATTCACGTAAATATCTCCCAGTTGGGAAAGCTTGTGAGCGAAACCGGGATTATTATCTTCCTCATCTGGATAGAAACGCAGGTTTTCAAGCAGGAGAATTTCTGTGCTGTTCAAGTTGTTGACCAGGTTTTCCACTTCGGGACCTGTACAATCCGGAGCAAATTTAACTTCCTCTCTCAGGATCTGGCTCAACCTCCTGGCAACCGGCTCCAGGCTGTATCTTGAATCACGCTTTCCTTTCGGTCGCCCGAGGTGAGAACACAGGATTACCTTGGCGCCGTTGTTGGTCAGATACTCTATCGTAGGTAGGCTTGCCCTGATGCGGCTGTCATCAGTAATTTCTCCTGTCTGTTCGTTTATTGGTACGTTAAAATCTACCCGTACCAGCGCGCGACGGTTGCAGACAGAAACATCCCTGATTGTTTTTTTATCCACTTTTCACCCTTGTTAATATTATTTCAAAGTTTGTGAAAATTAAATTCGAGTTTTATCCCCTGCTGAGGTGGGGTTCGGACTCCCCGCAGGTAAAGCGGTCAGCGGCGTCTTCAAGCATGAGCCTGGCGTGCGACAAAATTCCCTCGCTGTCAAGATGGTAGTTTCTCCGCAGTATGTCCTGCGGGCCATGTGTAGTATATTCGTCATTGATGCCGATACTTTTTACTTTGATACCGGGAATATCAGTATTATGTAAAGCTTGTGAAACCCTGCTGCCAAGCCCGCCCGAGAGAACGTTTTCCTCTACAGTCAGTATGTTGCAGGCAGTAAGGGCGATACGCTTAAGGAGAGCGTCATCAAGCGGTTTAATAAAGCGCATGTTGATTACCGCAGCTTCTTTTCCTTCTTTGGAAAGCGCTTCAGCGGCGGCAACA
>JAQWDO010000092.1 GCA_028705415.1 Dehalococcoidales bacterium | reverse complement strand
TTTGCACACCGGACAACTACACCCATGTTGAGGCTGTTGTAAAAGAAAAATTAGCCGCTGGAAGCCCTAAATGACAAGCACCAGTCATAGTCGGCCAACAGGGGCTTGTTTGCTGCAATCAATACTCTAAACAACAGGTTTTAAATTAAAAATTTGGCACCGGTCAATATTTTCGGGGGCTAAAAACCGGCCCTCAAGCGTTTTGATACATCTATCGCAATGCTGGCGACTTCCACAGCATTTTTACCAACTGCTACGAAAAGTGGCTCTTTACCCCAGCCTCTGCCTTCATAAAACAAACGTGGTACTCCTCCGGAAGAGCCTACAAGCTCGGCGATCTTCCAGGGCATGGAAGCACCGTCCTGGCCGATCACCTCATCGGGCTCTCTGCTGCGGTCAATCCAGCCGAAAAGAAGCTGGTGCTCGTTGCAGTAATTTTTTACCGCTTCGATTATCTTTTCATTGCACTTGAAGTTTATCCCGGCATTTATACTTGCGTCATACTTGCGGATTTCGATAATCAGCCTTGCCATGTGGTCTGACGCCCCAAAAGCGGGCAGACCGGAAGCACGCGGCAATCCGCCAACTACGGTTATCCTGCCTTCTACGGCAGCAACATCCTGCCTGCTCGCAGCTTCGGGCAATGCATATGCCAGGTTAACCCTGACTTCAGGTACAAGGCAGGCAAATTCAGTGCATTTCTCCAGTAGATTAACCGCCGTTACCATGTTGCCAAGAATTGCATCTTTATTTTCTGTGTTGGTCATTGGTTTTCCCCCAGTGTAGAAAAGTAGGCCGCCCAGAACGGGTCTACGGAAACCGGTTTGAGTTCTTCCCGGATTCCGTTTTTACGCACAAACACTCTTTCGCCTGAAGTTATCTCACCGATGTCCCAGGCGGCAATCTGCTCGTTTTTAAGGACATCAATTATTCGGGAGGCTTTATCGGGTTGGGCTGCAATCAAAAGAGTACCTTCACTTACTGACACAAGAGGGTCAATATTGAAATATCCGCAGATTTCCTTTACTTCTGGCGGCACTATTATCTTATCCTCATAGACAGTGACGCCGGTGTTGGAGGCGGCAGCTATTTCAAATATGCCATTTAATAAGCCGCCTTCGGTGGCATCGTGCATGGCATGGGCGTTAGGTGCCGCTATCAAAGCATCCTTGATAACAGTCATTTGGAAGAAATAATCCTTGCCCTTTTCCGTCAATTCCGTGCCAATTGCTTTTGATAATTCTTCCTCTGCCTGGCAGGCCAAAATCCCGGTTGCCTCAATGGCAGGGCCCTTGGTCATAATAAGACGGTCCCCGGGTTTGGCGTTACTGGCAGGTGTCAGTTGTGATTTATCTCCCAGACCGATTACAGTGCAGCCCCCATTTAACGGATAGGCTATTCCAGGATAACTGCCGGTATGCCCGCCGATGATTGCTATTCCCAGTTTTTCGCACTCCTGATGTACCTCTTTCCAGATATTTTCAAGAGTCTCGGAACTGGTACCCGGAGGAAGCAGGAGGCTGATTGAAAGATATCTAGGTTTAACTCCCAGGCAGGCTACATCGCTGGCGCATATATGCACAATAGCCCAGCCAAAATGGGGCATCAGTACCGGCAGACCGAAAGTTGGATCTTCTTTAACAACCATAACGCTTCCGTCCGGTAATTCAATAGCAGCGGCATCTACACCGTGTTGAGGGCCGATGAGAACTGTATCGTCTTTTCTGCCGAGGCGGGGATATATAATCCTGTCAAAGCTGGACCGGTCGACCTTGCCAATATCTGGTAACATAAGCACCCCCTTATTAATATAACCGGATTCTACTAAAACGAGGGAAGGCTTAATAAAAAAGCCGGAAGCTGAAATGAAGATTCTGGCTTGAGATTGCGTCCCTGCGCTCGCATTACCGAGATCAGGTTAACAGGGTCTCCCGAATGACTCGGGACTCTCAGCCTTTCAGCTCCCCTAGCAGTTAGTTATTTTCCTTATTGTGCCAGATTCGAAATACTTATTCAATTGATTTGGAAGGGAGTTGGTTGCTCTGGCTATACATAATAAATGAACTATTGACAAGTGGATAGTTCTATAAGTAAGATAAATCTTGTAAATTAAATTAATACAATATACAAGGGAGAGATATGGAAGCGCCAGAAGGCAAAAAATTCTACGGTTCAGTAACAGTTAGCGAAAGAGGGCAAATAGTTATACCTGCTGGAGCACGCAAGGACTTCAATATCAATACCGGTAACAAACTGCTTGTGTTTGGAGACTTGAAAACAGGACTTTGGATCACCACCTTTAACATGATTGAGAAAAATATTGAAGGCAGTGCTGACTTCTTTCGTGGCATCGAAGCCCAGATGGATAATCCTTAATAGAGAGGCCTGCAAATGAGCGCAGCGATACATATCGGGAATATAAAAAAATCCATTGGCAAAAGGGAAATACTTAGAGGAATTGCCTTTGATGTTTACCCTGGCGATATTTTTGGTTACCTCGGCCCCAACGGTGCGGGTAAGACCACTACCATCAGAATAATACTCGGGCTGCTTCAGGCAGATTCCGGAGAGGTTAATGTACTCGGGCAGGACATCCGCCGGGCAGATACCCGGATGAAAATCGGCTTTGCGCTTGATCCTGATGGACTTTACAACAATATGACTGCTTTTGAAAACCTTAAATTTTATGCTGATATTTATAACGCTGCGGATATTGAGAAGCGTATAGAAAAAGTGGCAGGTTTGGTAGGGCTTGCCGATCGTTTGGATGATACCGTTGGCAGCTACTCCAAGGGTATGCGGCAGCGGCTTTCACTGGCGCGGGCTATGGTTCACGATCCTGAAGTGCTTATCCTTGATGAACCGACGGCTGGAGTCGATCCAACCGGCCAGATAGAAATCCGAAAAATCCTGCTGGACATCGCCCGGGTTGAAAAGAAAACCGTACTTCTCAGCTCTCATAACCTGGATGAAGTTCAGCGCATCTGTAACCGCATTGCCCTGATCGATCAAGGCGAAATAAAGCTTTACGGTAAGCTGGCAGATTTAAGACAGAAGATGGGCAAGAGCGCTATTGCAGTTGAAACAAAAGATGTCATCACTGAACCCGTCTTGGAACAGTTGCAGGCACAAAAACAAATCGGATTCCAGGGAGTAAAAGGTTCTACGCTGTTATTTGATTCAGGTGAAGAGGCAGCTGAAGTTTCAGATATCGTTGGTTTTCTTGCCGGGCTCGGAGTAAAAATAGAAAGGGTAGGCAAACGCGAAGCATCACTTGAAGACCTGTACGCAAATATTTTGGAAGAGGCTGAAAAGAAATGAGTTATGTTTCTCTGGTCATGCGCAGTGGAGTAAAAACCAGCTTCAGAATGCGTTCAGTTGTTTTAGTCGCTATCGGAGTGGTCTTTATCTGCGTGGTTGGTGTGGCGATTATCTTTGCCACTCAGTTTATTGGCCCGGGAATGAAAGATGCAAACCCTGACTCTTCCTTACTGGCGAATTATCTTGGATTGATACTCTTTACCACTTCTTTCATGTCTATCGGGATATTTGCAAGCGTGATTGCTTTTCAATCTCTGGTCAGGGAAAAGACGAGGGGTAATATCCAGGCGCTGCTGGCTACGCCGCTTACTCCTGCTGATTTATGGCTTGGCAAAACCCTGGCTGTCTTTGCGCCAGGATTTGTGTTCGCGGTAATAATGACAATCGCCGTATTTATTGTTATTAACTTAATCTACTTCATCCCTGAAATTGGGGTTGTTTTAACTCCCGGGATGCTTGTCAGCAGCCTGGTTGTTGTCCCGTTGATGTATTTTGCCCTGATGCTGCTTGTGCATGAGATAGGGTTTTCGGCCAGGCCGGTAACTGCCAATATTCTTGCGCAGTTATTTCTGCCGGTGGTTATAACCCTGATGATCAACCTGGTAACGCGGGATGTTATTAATGCCGGTTCATGGCTTTTTACGGTTGTCTTGCTTGGACTTGCTTTGTTAATTGGAGCATTTGTGCTGGTGCTGCGCTCCAAACTTACTGTAGAAAAAATTATACTTTCACAATAGGAACAGAGAATGAAGAAGATGTTTCTGATACTCCGCCGTGATTATGAAGAAATGCGTTCGACGGCAGCTTTTCGTATTATGATAATTGTTGCGGCTTTTATTACTATCGCCGCTTCTG
>JAQWDO010000091.1 GCA_028705415.1 Dehalococcoidales bacterium | reverse complement strand
CGATGATGGCATCGGTCTGCTCGATGGCCGCATCCACGGAGGAGAGGATGGCGGCGATCTTGCGCTGCTCATTTAATGGCGGGACAAGAATCTGAATGTCTCTTATTTGATCTAGATTTACTCGCGGTCTTGTTGATCCAATTGTTCCATTTATTAATTGGTTTTTAGTAGCAACCGAATTTAAGGAATACATAATAAACTTCTTATCTACCAAACCATCCGCTACCCGCACTCTTACAACGTCAGCTACCACAATACCATCTTTGAAATAATCAGGAACTATGCATGTCTTACCAATCGGATCGCCCAGTTTTGCCAAAACTAGATCTCCAGCACGAAAAGAATGATAAGCAAGTTCTCTGGCTTTCTCGTGACTAATGTACTTGATTTCTTTATCTATGAACTTCCCGTAATCTATATTTTGAAGTCGAATTATTGGAATTCCCTCGTCTTTATAATCGGATACTTTCAAATTAGAGCCAAAAGGACCTGCAACTATGAGGTCCTTTTTCATCCCTACTGCATCAAGCAACGTTTTATTATCCCATTCTTCAGGGAAGTACCTAACTGAAGAAACATGGAATTGCTCCTGGGATTCGGAATCGATAGTGTTCATACTCTGACCTTAAGCCCCATAACCCAGCTCCTTCAGGTACCCATCCATCTGCGACTCGATCTCCCTACGCCTGGCCTCCAGCGCCTTAAGCTCCATAAGAGCCTCAGCCACATCGATCTGCTCCTCTTCTGGGGCAGTATCCACATAGCGGGAGATGTTAAGGTTGTAATCGTTCTCCTCGATCTCAGATAGAGGCACCACCCGGCAGTACTTGGGTACATCCTTATAGCCGTTGTAGGCCGCCACAATCTTCTCGATGTCCTCTGGCCGAAGCTTGTTCTGCTTTTTGCCCTCCAGATAATCCTGGGAGCCATCTATGAACAGTATGGAGCCTCGCCTCTCCCGGGGCTTGTTCTTGTTGATTATCAGTATGGCTGCAGGTATGCCTGTACCATAAAAGAGCTGGGCAGGCAGGCCGATCACGGCCTCGATGATATCCTCCTTGCATATACCCTCTCGGATCCGGCCCTCAGCACCGCCCCGGAATAGCACGCCATGAGGCACCACCACGCCCATCTTGCCTTCTTGATTGAGAGTGGCTATCATGTGCTCCACGAAGGCAAAGTCGCCCTTGGTCTTGGGTGGCACGCCATAGTGGAACCGCCCGTAGCCATCGCTCTCTGCCACCTCATAGCCCCACTTGTCCAGAGAGAAAGGAGGATTGGCTATAACCCGGTCGAAGAGCATCAGCTGGCCGTCAATGAGGAGCTTGGGCTCCCGGATCACGTCGCCCTTGCGGATATCGGCGTCTGGCAAGCCATGCAAGAGCATGTTCATCTTGCTGATGCCCCAGGTGCCGATGTTCTTCTCCTGGCCGAATAAAGAGAGGTTCTTAGGGTTTCCGCCGTTCCTCTTCACGTGCGCCCCGGCCTCGATGAGCATGCCCCCCGATCCGGCCGTGGGATCTGCGACCCTCATGCCCTCCTTGGGGTCGAGAATGGCCACCAGCAGCTTCACCACCATCCGGGGAGTATAGAACTCGCCGCCCTTCTTGCCGGCATCGTCTGCGAACTTCTCGATGAGGTACTCGTAGACATCGCCCAAGACATCAGGGTTCTCAAGATCGCTGTTCTTCAGGGGAATGGCCGAGAAATGCTGCACCAGCTGGAGGAGGGTGCCATCCCGTTGTTTGACATCACCCAGCCGGTCAGAGTTGAAATCTATGGAGTTCAGAACCCCTTCCATCATGGGATTTTGGTCCTCTAAAGCACTGCAAGCCTTGTTCAGGTTGTCGCCTATCTGGGCTGTGACCTTTCTGATGCTCTCCCAGCGAGCACGCTCCGGCACGAAGAACTGGTGCTCATCAGGATCGTTCCAGGCCAGCTCCTTGTCTCCGGTCTCCTGCTCGATCTTCCGGGCCTCTTCCTCGAATACATCTGAGAGCCTCTTCAGGAACATCAATCCAAGAATATAATTCTTATAATCTGCTGAATCAATTGAGCCGCGAAGGATGTCTGCGGCCTGCCAAATCTTATTATTCAGGGCTTCCTTAGTCCATTTTTCCATGTAATTCACCTTTCATAATTTTAAGAACCACTGCATCGGTGAGCTTCTGTCTCAGTTCCAGCTCCTTTTGGAGAATGTCATCATATTCCAGAGCTAGGGTAAGATAATGGCTCAGCGACTCCTGCTCGGAGAGCGATGGTAGTGGGATAATAATATCGAGAATGTCTCTTGAGTTAAGCCCTCTGATGGTAGCACCTCTGGCTATTGACTGAAGCACATTTCGCCCAACAGGACTATTAAAATAAGCCGAGATCATCTCAGGAAGAATCTTATCGGACAGAGTCAATGCTATGAGATTGGCGCTGATAACGAAGTCCTTTACAGAATTGCCTGCAACTGCGGCTTTAAAATTGAAGCCTCTGATGGCCATTACGACATCACCCGTCTCGATCCGAGCTCGTTCCAGAAGGGGCGTTTTCCGCACAGAAACGCGATCCACGGTCTCGCTGACGATTCTGCCGTTGGCTATATCTTTGATATTGATCATCGAGACTTCGACGTCGCGGCCCTGGAGATAGTAAGAAGATAGTCCCCTCTTCACATCTCTCGTTATCTCTTTGAGGCGTATTTCTTTAGGTAAGTCATTACCTAAATTTAGTAGCTTCATCGACAATAAAATACAATCTTTTAGTATAAGTACTTTACGTAGTGGTTATGCCCGGAGGATTCCAGTAGACCAAAAGGTATGAAGATAGGGTTCCAGTGAGAAACCAGAAGCAGGCCATTTACCGTTTGGCCAAAGGCTCCCGAACTCGTCTTCTGGGGTCTTGGGATTCAGAGGATTATAAGGACTACACGCCACTCCATATTCCCGCGCAGACGGTTACACTCTAAAGCTGCTCTGCATAATCTCAGAAATATACCTCTCCTTCCGCGCCACAAGCCCACCGCTTCCTCGACTGCTGCCAGATCTTTCATCAGGAATATCCTCTCGCTCGCTGTCTCCTTGAAGGCCACAGAGTTCTTCAGGATCTGGTCATATTTCGCCCGAGTTAGGGAACTAGACCACATAGCCCATCAGATCCTCAACTTTCGACATTAGCTAATATATTATAAAATATAAATTTATTATGAAAATAATAAATTTGTCTCTTATGCCATTCTTGAGCACATAAATTAACGTGAAGTCTAGATACAATTTTCGATGTTCCGATTGGAATAGCTAAGATGGCCTTAAGCAAATAAAGACCACTAATTCGGCTCGAATTCAGAATGCGCCATAGATAGCCCGAACGTATACACCAAACGGCTTTATTACTCTCTAATTCGATTAATCCTATAATCTCTGGTCGAGGTGCTAATGGTAAAGTTATTCCTGTATCAGCAATAGCTCCGCTCCCTAAAGTAAAGCTTGGACTGCTATTCAAGTTTTTAGATGATATCACTGAAGAAAGGCTAAATTCAGTCTCTAAATTCGGTGATAGTGTATTTATATATGGATTGTCCTTTTTGCTGTCTACTTCAATATTGAGTTCTACCTCAATCTTTGTTACTATCAGACCTTGTGAACGAACCGACAAGGGGTACTGAGACAAAAAATAATTGTGATTTCCTATAGGAGATGCCCACCGCTCTCTTAGCTTGCAGCCTGCGTCCCAGAAAATCGGTCTGGTAATGCGGATAGGAAAGTTTTTATCGAACGAACTAGATGGATTCACCTGTAATGTCCCCCCTTGTTTCCTGACAGGAGCTTCGGGGCCTTACGGGGCAGTCTTAGGTTTGCGACACCGGCAAGACTGCCCAGATTCCATTCACGCTTTCATTTCGATTATATTATATGCTCCATATTTTATCCCGTGTTCATGTTTGGATGACCCTATCGGACTGCCTAAGGTTGCGACATCGGCAAGACTGCCCGTATAATTGCTCTTGCTCCATAAAGGGACGCCCAGCATTTACGGACGGCATTGAATATATCCTCTGAGCCTCGCATGTTCAGAAATGTCTCCTGCTGCCTTGAGAAGCTGGTATCGGGCAGGTCTTCAGCAGTTGCACTGGACCTGACTACCACATATGCCTCTCTTCCCTTTATCTTGCAAAGATGCTCGTAGAGGGACTTTATAGCATCCTTAATATCTTTAGGTG
>JAQWDO010000090.1 GCA_028705415.1 Dehalococcoidales bacterium | reverse complement strand
TCCATGACAAGAGGTACATTGTTTACCGGGTAGAAAACACCAGCCAGGAATATAAGCGGCATTATGAGTAACTGAATTACCATTTGAAAGCCCTGCTGGGATTTCATCCTGGAGGCAACCAGCAGATCAAGAGAAGAAATGGCGATCGATACGATAAAAATCACCGGAATAAGTTTAATTACAGTAAGAAAAGTTAGTGAGATGCCCAGGAAAGGTGCCAGAATCAGCATCACGGAACCCTGTATGATGGCAACAACCGCGCTGCCGGTTGCCTTGCCCAGGAGTATTCCCCGCCGGTCAAGCGGCGAAACAAGAATCTCTTTTAAAAATCCGAATTCACGGTCCCAGACGATGGAAATCCCGCTCATGAGGGAGTTCATAAGTACCGTCATGGCAAGGATTCCCGGGTACATAAATTGAATGTAATCTACCCCCGGAACCATCGTTCCTACCATCCGGCCAAACCCGGCTCCGAATACAACCAGGAAGATAAGAGGCATACCGAAGGAAGAAATCAGCCGGGAGCGTTCCTGCACAAAGCGCAAAAGTTCACGGTAGCCAACAACCCATACAGCTCTGAAAATCGCACTCATCCTATCTTCCGTGCCTTGTTTTTCTGGACATTGCCATGCGGTCCCTCAGGCTTGCATCCTCATCCCGTATAGCTCTGCCGGTAAGTTTAAGAAATACGTCATCCAGAGTAGGTCGGCGGATGTTGATGGCAGTCAGGCGGTTGCTGAAACCGTTAAGGAGACCGGCGATAAATTTGTCCCCGTGAGGTACGTAAAATGAAAGCTGCCCATCGCTTGATTGCGGGTTGATAGCGTATTTCTGGTAAAGCTCTTTTATGGCAGATTCTTCGTCTTCTGCCTTTATGGTTACCATGTCTCCTCCCACAGAATCCTTGAGGCGCTCCGGGGAATCCATGGCTATTACCCGGCCTTCATCGATTATGGTTATCCGGTGGCAGTTCTCAGCCTCATCCATGTAATGGGTGGTAAGGAAGATGGTGAGGCCGCTGGTTTTTCTGAGGTTTGAGATGTGGTCCCAGATGTGGCGCCTCGTCTGGGGATCCAGGCCGAGAGTGGGTTCATCCAGGAATAAAACATCCGGATGGTGGAGCAATCCCCGGGCGATCTCCAGCCGCCTTTTCATTCCACCGGAAAATGTGGAAACTTTGCTTTTGCGCCGTTCGGCAAGCCCTACCAGTTCAAGCAGTTCGTCTATGCGCTTTTTCCTTTCGGTGCGGGGAACGTTATAGGCATAGGCATGAAAGAGCAGGTTCTGTTCGGCAGTAAGGTATTCATCAAGGGAGGAGTCCTGGAAAACAAGTCCAATGGAACGGCGCACATCTTCGCGCGCCCGAACGATATCAAAACCGCCAACGGTGGCAGTCCCGGAAGAGGGCTTGAGCAGGGTGCAAAGCATGGAGATAGTTGTAGTTTTACCGGCACCGTTGGGGCCAAGAAAGCCGAATATCTCCCCCTTTTCAACCTGGAAGGAGATATCATCAACTGCAATTAAATTGCCAAAGCGTTTTGCCAGCTGGTTAACGTTTATTATATCCATTAATACTATCTTGGAGTGGATTTAAGCCTTATCGGGCGTCTTGCCAGGAAATAAATAAGTGCACCAACAAAATTGGTAAATATGATGATCAGCACCCACAGCAGCCTTTCATTGTTATCGGTCTCGTTGAGCGCACTGTCTACCAGCATAGCCAGCCAGAAGAGGAAGGCGATTATCCCGACAGATGACATAATCATGAAGAATATAAGGTTAAAAGGGTTGCCTTCAGTGGCAAAGCTGATTATAAAAGCAAGCATTATGGCAAAACCCAGTACGGCAACAACAAACCCTGTCGCTTTTACAAACCAGTCTGGCTTTCTGGTAAAAAAATACACTCCGGCTATCGCCAATGCCAGAGCTGCAATCAAAAGAACCGCCATTACCAGATACCCTACAATTGCCACTGTTCGCCCCCCTGTATTGATACGGATAACTTTATTTTAATGCCAGAGGCAGGCTGCACACAAACCAAAGCTGGTTTATTGCAGAATGGAAAAGATAACCAGGTAATGCAGTGCGGCACCAAGCAGTATAAGAACGTGAAAAATCTCATGAAAGCCAAAAACACCAGGTAAAGGGTTGGGCCTTTTTATTGCGTAAATACCTGCTCCTGCACTGTAGGCTATACCTCCCATAATCAACAAAAGAATCTCCCGGCTGCTTGCCAGCGGCCACAGTTGAGCCAGGAAGATAACCACCATCCATCCCATCGCCAGGTATATGGAAACCGAAAGCCAGCGCGGCGCTTTGAGGTAAAAAAGTTTAAAAAACAACCCCGCAATCACCAGCCCCCACTGTATGAGGATAATGCTCCAGAACCAGGCTCCGTCAAGGTAGTGGAAGGCGAGGGGGGTGTAGCTCCCGGCAATCATGATGTAGATTGCAACATGGTCAAGCTTGCGCCAGATGGTTCTGGCATCTTCTCCCCGCTTGGATGCGTGATAAGCTGAACTGGATGCAAACAGGTTGATGGCGCCAAGTCCGTAAACAAGGCAGGCTGCAAAGTAAGGCCAGTCTCCCCAGCTCATCACCAGCAGGATGATGGTACCCACGAAGGCTGCAACCGCACCGGCAAGATGGGAAAAAAATGAAAACCGTTCCTGTTTTAAAATTGTTATGGTATTTGACTCCTTTAATGGCAAAACTCAAAAATGGTCGTAACAAACGCTTACAGCAACGAAGCCGGATCACCGAGTTTTTAAAAACTTAAGCCCCCGCGGTAGTTCCTGCTGGCAGGGGCTTAAATAATAGACCTAAATACCTGAATATGGCAAAAAAACTATTTGTTAGTGATCCGTTCGCATAGCAGCCGGTATTTTTCAATGGTTTGGAGTATGATCTCGTGAGGTATCTGCGGCAGCGGGCCGCGGTTTTTCCAGCTGGTATGCATTAACCATGCTGTCAGTGACTGCGATTCAAAACTGTGGTAGAGGCAACCGACCCGGTAATGCTGCATATCCCAGTAACATGCTGAATTGGGAGTGAGAATATCATCAGCAATTACTGCTTTATTGCCGTCCCTTTCGAATTTCATGCTCATATGGGCAACGATAAATTTGCCGTTTATTCTCAGGGTGCGCTGTACTTCGTAATATATCTTCTCGGCAGCAGCTTTGACTGCATTGGCAAAATCTTCTCCCAAAAGCTCTTTAAGTTCATTTTCGCTCAATAGCCTGTGATTGCCATCTGCATCGGTTTTAAAGGCGGCAAATACACTGCCCGGGATGCACTGGCTTTGCAGCAATCCGTTGATCTGG
This sequence comes from Dehalococcoidales bacterium, assembly GCA_028705415.1. Taxonomy (GTDB): domain Bacteria; phylum Chloroflexota; class Dehalococcoidia; order Dehalococcoidales; family CSSed11-197; genus CSSed11-197. Next base: position 886 of record JAQWDO010000090.1, on the reverse strand, counting down.
CGGTGGCCAAAAACTGTTTCGTTTTCCTGGTATTCCTTCCAGACCGGGCCGGTCAGGTACCCCCATACCTCGAAATCGATGTCCAGGGGTTGGGTTTTCTTGTAAACAAGGCAGCGGCCGAACAGATCCTCCGGCAGTTGGAAACTTCCCTTTTCTTTCAGATACGGATCCAAGTCATCTGAACTTTGGATAAATGCTTTGAAATGGTTGGGAACGAATAGTTTGGTTTTTTCCAGCCAGTGGCTGGCAAGGCATGCCATGTATTTCCCTCGGCCGGGCAGGCCGCCATCAATGGGGGCTCCAAAGACATTCATTCTATCAGTATATACTGCCAGATTATATTCACCCAGATCATAAATATCCCGGTCATCATCCTGGCTGATCAAGGGGAGAGGCAGATCAGTGGTGAGCAAAGCCTCTGGTAAACGCTGTTCAGCAGCAGGGGCTGTTTCCTGGTTGGCTTCCTGTGAGGTCTCCTCCGGGCAGGCACGGATGGTTTCTGCAGAATCCTCCTCTGCGGATTTCTGCACAACATCTTGCGGGTTTAGTTGCGAAAACTGTTCTTGGGTTTCATCAGTCGGAGTAGCATTTTGTTCGTCGTTTGGCAATGATTCTGTTTCCATGGGTTGTTTCTTCTCCCTAGTATATTTAATTATTGCTTAAGATAACTTTGTTAACTGCCGCAAAACATCTGCAAAAGAAAGAAATATTTTAGCTAACTTTAAGACTGTCATTTGTTACTGAGAACTCATAGTGTGTATTACAGCTGGTTCAATCTATATTTACCAAATATAACATGTTCTGTCAAGGCTGACGAAAAACCGGTGTTAATGTTCTACGATCTTGTCACCCCCTAACTGTTCAGGGAAAATGTCCTCATGAAGGA
>JAQWDO010000089.1 GCA_028705415.1 Dehalococcoidales bacterium | reverse complement strand
CGGTCAAACGGTGCGCTTGGCCTGTCAGATCACAAAACCCGATAAGCCATTTCTTGCACAAGGGGGGATATAGAGATGCGGCCACCAGGTCCACTGGAAATAGGTCTTGTTGTTCTGATTATCCTGGTAGTCTTCGGCGTGGGAAAGCTTCCCCAGGTAACTGAATTTTTTGGTAAAGGTGCCGGGAAAGTCGTATCTGTCTTTCGCGGCAAAAAAGGGAAGAAAGCCGGAGAAGACAATGATCAGAAAGTTGTCAAGAAAAAAAAGAAGGTTATGAAAGAACTGGATTAGCAAGGTATTGTATTCCTCACTGGAAAATTATTTGTACTTAACCACCACAGAAACCAGCTGGATGCGAGGTAATGCCTTGAAGGTGTTTTTGATATGGGCATAATGGAAATAGTGATGATCCTGCTGGTCATCCTCATAGTTGTCGGTCCGGATAAGCTTCCGGAGTATGCCCGTAAGTTCGGTCGTTATTACCGTGAATTTAAAAAAATCGCTTCAGGTGCTACCTCTGAAATGGGCAAAGCCCTTGGCCTGGACGAAGATGAAGAAATCAAAAGCTTGACCGATGAACTCAAATCAATGCGCGATGATATGTTTTCTCTCAGGAAATCCCTGAATGAAGATGCTGATGAACTCAAGGAAGCGGTCGCCAGTGAAGCTAAACAGATGAAAGAATCTGTTGACCAGGAAACCGGAGAGCTTATCGCTGATCTGAAGGCGGAAACCCGGGAAATAAGCCAGGATGTCGGTGACAGTTTCCAGGACCTGGGAGAGCAAATTACACAGGAAACATCTGAACTGAAAGCGTCTCTCGAAGAAGATGCCCAGCAACTTGCCAGCGATCTATCCGAGAGCGGCAGGGAAATAGAAGAGGGGCTAAAACAGGAAGCAGAAGAGCTCCAGAAAGCGGTAGAGGCTCCGCCGGAAGAGCCCCCTGCTGCCCCGGCAGCCACATACACTATTCCGGATATTTCCGAAGCGCCTCCAGTCTCGGAAGAACCGGTAAATGAAGAAAAGCCCGCCTCCGGGCCGAATGACAGTTACACTGAGCAGGCAGATGAAATACAACCTGCCCCAGACCAAAATGATGCAGTGCCCAACCGTCCGGAGGTAGATAATGGCCAGCAATAACCAGACTGCCAAAGCCACTACTCAGACAGCCGATCCTCCCGGCATGCCAATAATGGTCCACCTGAAGGAAATGCGGGACCGGCTTATAAAATCTGTAATCGCAGTGGTAGTGACTACGGCAATAGCCTTTTATTTTGCCGAGGATATCGTGGGTATTCTCAAAGGGCCTGCCGGAGATATCGAACTGATTGCTATCGAAATGATCGAAAACCTCAGTGTGTTCTTCAAGGTCAGCCTGGCGGGAGGCGTGGTGCTGGCAATGCCGATTCTGGTTTACCAGCTTTTTGCTTTCGTTGTTCCGGCACTTACATCCAAAGAAAAGCGTTATATATTTACCATGCTGCCTTTCATTGTATTCATGTTCCTGGCTGGCATTGCCTTTGCCTATTGGGTAGCTCTCCCTCCTGCTTTGCGCTTCCTTACTGACTTCTTTACCGAGCAGGCTGAAACGCAAATACGCATCTCCAACTATATTTCATTCGTAACCAGACTGATTATGGGGCTGGGGCTGGTGTTTGAAACCCCGGTAATAATTATGTTTTTAGCCCGGATCGGCGTGGTTTCCCCCCAGTGGCTGGCCAGCAAGCGCAAAATCTGGGTAGTCCTGGCATTTGTGATAGCAGCAATCGTTACGCCAACACCGGATCCAGGCAATCAGCTGATTGTTGCCATTCCGCTGATTCTGTTGCTTGAGCTTTCCATTTTCCTCTCTCGCTTTGTTTATAAAAAGCGTACTCCTCCTGCTCAGCAGGAAGCCGAAGCCTAGACTGACAGCTGGTTTCCCAGGCCACATCCAGCACACGGGAACACGGGTTAAGTGCGCCTGAACAAGTAATTCATCGATTGACAAACCCGAATACGGAATATAACATTTACCCATCCTGATCACAGGGTAATCCTGATACACTTCCAGATAACCAACCAGGGAAGGGGCAAATGCAAAAATCTGTTTATCTTGACTACGCCGCTACTACTCCGGTCGACCCGGAAGTTCTGTCTGCAATGGTACCCTGTTTCAGTGAGAATTTCGGCAATGCTTCATCCGGCCACCTTAAAGGCAGGAAAGCCCGCCTGGCAGTAGAGGAGGCAAGGCAGAAAGTAGCCGGGCTGATTAATGCCAGCCCCGAAGAAATCATATTTACCAGCGGTGGTACCGAAGCAGATAACCTGGCCATCTCCGGAATTGCCGGAGCCTCCCGAGAACTCGGAAACCACATTATAACCACCAGTATAGAACACCATGCGGTATTTGAAACCTGCCACCACCTCCAAAAACAGGGGTTTGAGGTGACGTTTGTTCCGGTTGAACCTGATGGTATTGTAGATGCAGAGCATATTCGCCAGGCAGTTACCGGTAAAACCATTCTGATTTCTGTTATTTATGCCAATAATGAAATCGGTACCATACAGCCGGTAAAAGAAATAGCCGGTATCGCCCGCAAATATGGGGTATCTTCTCACAGCGATGCAGTACAGGCTATAGGCCGTGAGCATATTGACGTAAAGGAAATGGGGGTGGATATGCTTTCCCTCACTGCTCATAAATTTTACGGCCCTAAAGGCATCGGGGCTCTATATATACGCAACGGGCTTCAGCTCACCCCGATTTTATACGGAGGCGGCCAGGAAAAAGGGCTCAGGCCAGGAACGGAGAGCGTACCGCTGATAGTCGGCTTCGGAAAAGCTGCCGAAATCGCCATGCGGGACATGGAAGCTGAAATAAAACGCCTGAAGTTATTAAGGGATAAACTGATAAACGGCATTATGCAAAGTATCGAAGGCGTACTCTTAAATGGAGATATGGCAAAAAGGCTCCCCAATAATGTCAGTGTATGTTTTGAGGGTTTGGCTTTTAAAAAGACTGCTTCAGGAGACATGCCCGGAGGTTATTTGTATCTGAACCGTGAGCTGGACAAACATGGCATTTGTGCTTCCGCCGGGTCTGCCTGCAGCGGCACTGAAGCCACTCCTTCTCATGTTTTGATTGCTCTCGGCAGAAATCCGGAACAGGCACAGGGAGCTCTCCGCTTGTCTCTGGGGAAGTGGACAACCGAAGCCGATATAGATAATACCCTTGAGGAATTGCCCAAAATTGTCGAGAGGTTAAGAACAGGGAATACAATTCGGCTGTAAGCAGTACCAGAAAATTCTCTCTGCGGCAGATGGCGTTAGAACTGAAAGCTTGAGAAGGAATGGTTTTGAAAAGAGAAGGCAGGAAAACCGAACCGGTATACCCGGAGGTTGACCCTTTCTGGCAGGCATTCTACAATGCTTTATCCGGAGAAAAACCAGGTAATTAATTTGGAAAACATAAATCAGCAGACAATAACAGTTTCAGCCACTTCTTTTACACCTCAGGGAAGAAAAAGTGTAACGGAAACAATATGCCGCGAACTGCCGCTGTCCATATATGTGAATGGCAATGAAACCGCCACGGTTCTGTGCAGCCCGGCAGACATTGAAGACCTGGTATTCGGCATTCTCTGTTCGGAAGGCATGGTAGAAAATATTGAAGATATTACTGCCATAGAGGTAGATACCGCAAGCTCTTCGGCATGGGTTAAAACAGCCAGGGAATGCAAACCCAGACCATGGTCAAAGCCTCTTATAGCTACCGGCGGCGGAAAAGGAAGCCTTTTTAAACCATTAAAACCGGAGGCTGCTCAAGCGGCACTGGCTGTTTCAACCAGCCAGATCATCAGCCTTATGAGTACCTTCCTGAACGCCTCACAGGTATATTCTGCCACCCGTGGAATACATTCCGCTGCAGTTGCCAATCCGGCCAACATCTTGATTCGCAGGGATGATATCGGCCGGCATAATGCACTGGACAAGGTATTTGGCAGCTGCCTGCGAAGCGGTATTGATCCACAGAACCACATGGTCATCATATCCGGGCGTATTTCTTCCGAAATGCTTCTAAAAGTTGCCGCCCGCCGCTCACCTGTCCTGCTCACCAAAGCTGTACCTACCGATCTCGGCATCTCGCTGGCCCGGGAACTGGGAATAACCCTGGCAAGGTGCTCCCGTGATTCGGTAGTAACCGTTTACTGTCATGACTGGAGGATTACCAATTGAAAGATCCGGATAATAATATTGCTCTAAAG
>JAQWDO010000088.1 GCA_028705415.1 Dehalococcoidales bacterium | reverse complement strand
TGGCAGAAGCAAACAAAGAAGGAATCAAATGGGATACTGAGATGAAAGCGGTTGAAGCTGCCAGAAAAATGGAAGACGAGTCCATTTCTTTGTATACACATCTTGAATCTCTGGCAAGTTCTGAGGCAGAAAAAAGGTTTTTCGAGGATATTATTGCAGAAGAGCGTGAGCATTCTCTTTCTCTCAATGATTACGCCGAATACCTGCGGGACCCCGCAGGTTGGTTTGTTGCCAAAGAGCACCATTCACTTGATGGCTCATAAATAGACCATTTGATTGCCGCCATTAAATAATTGGAGGAAAGCATGGAATATACAGCTAAAGATTACCAGTATCTCAAAGGCATGCCTGGTTTTAGTGATGACCTCCTGGAGGATCATTTTACCCTGTACAAGGGGTATGTAACTAACACTAACAAGTTGCATGTAGCTCTGGTAGAAATGGCTGCTACCGATAGAAATGGAAGCCCTGAGTTTGCCGAATTGAAAAGAAGGTTTGGTTTTGAGTTTAACGGCATGAGGCTGCATGAATTGTATTTTGGCAATCTGGGCGTCAGCGGTAAACTCGACATGGGCACAGGTATTGGCAGGGCTATTGAACGTGCGTTTGGTACAAAGGAAGTCTGGGAGGCAGATTTCAAGGCTACCGGAAAAATGAGGGGAATTGGCTGGGTGGTATTATACCTGGATACCACAAACGGCGGGCTTTTCAACCAGTGGATAAATGAACATGAAACCGGACATTTGGCGGGTTGCTTGCCTTTACTGGTTATGGATGTTTTCGAGCACGCCTTTATTAGAGATTATGGATTAAAGCGGGCAGACTATATCGAAGCGTTTTTTGGAGCGATCAACTGGGAAGCTGTTGAAAGACGTTTAAAATAATTGGTTTTATGCGCAAAAACTATTGACACTGTGTGGCAATTGTTTTATCCTAGCTAACTAGCAACTAAATGGAGGTGAGTAATGCAGGGTTACTGCGTCAAATGCCGCGCCAAAAGGGAAATGAAAGATGCCCGGAGTATTGTTATGAAGAACGGGCGTCCCGCCACACAGGGTGTATGCCCGGTGTGTGGTACCAAGATGTTCAAGATTGGTAAAGCCTGTTAATCAGTTACGGAAACATTAGGTTTATAGCAGGCAGATAATATCTGCCTGCTATAATATTTTGGGGAAGATTTTACAGGAGCGCAAGTTGAATAACAGCCAGCCAGCAATCAGACAGATTATCAGGTTGCTGGAAAGCCAGTATCCGGATGCAAGGATAGCCCTTGGTTACACAAATCCCCTGGAGCTGCTGATAGCCACCATTCTATCCGCACAGTGTACTGATGTTATCGTTAACAGGGTTACCCCGGTTTTGTTTTCACGGTACCAAACACCGGCACAATATGCCGAAGCAGATACCGGCGAGCTTGAGGCTATCATTCACCCCTGTGGTTTCTACCGTAACAAGGCCAGAAGTATTCAGGGTGCAGCTAAAGTCATCGTGGAAAAATTCGGCGGAAAAGTACCTTCTGCAATGAAGGAAATCCTGACCCTGCCGGGTGTAGCCCGGAAAACCGCCAATGTCGTTCTATACAACGCTTTTGGCAAAGAAGAAGGTATTGCTGTAGACACCCATGTCAAACGATTGAGCCGGCTGCTGGGTTTAAGTTCGCAAAACAGCCCGGAAAACATCGAAAAAGATCTGATGAAAATTGTTCCCGGGGGACAATGGGGGCATATCACCTACCTGCTGATTGAACATGGCCGGAAAGTATGTATTGCCAACCGGCCGAAGTGTGAAGAATGCGCCCTGGCTTCACTGTGCCCTTCGTTTAAAGCTTAATCGGTACCAGGGGTGTCACTCAGGTCAAATATCGCACGAGCGTTGGTTGTGGTTTGTCTGGCGATCTCCAGTGTGGTGGTTTCGCGTATTCCGGCAATTATTTCTGCAGTTATCGGCAAATATGATGGATCGTTGCGCTTACCGCGGATTTTTTGCGGAGGCAGATAGGGGCAATCGGTTTCCAGCAGGAAGGAATCCGGGGGCAGCTGGGCCAGAACAGAGAGCAGTTTTTTGGATGAAGGGTAGCCGATATAAGCTCCGAAAGAAAGCATGAACCCCATATCGATATAGCGCAGTGCAGTTTCAAGGTCCTCTCCAAAACAATGCCTTATTCCATGCCACCGGCCGCGGGCTGGCAGAGTATTCCTTGTCCATTTTTCAACAACTGCCAGCATGTCCTGTTCTGCGGCGCGGCAGTGAAGAACGACCGGAAGGCACTTCAACCGGGCAATATCAAGCATTTCTTCAAATGTTTTTAACTGGGTATCCTTTTGTTCTTCTCCGCGGTAGTAATCCAACCCGATTTCACCGATTGCAACGATGGCGGAATTATCCGCCAGTTCAGCTATCTGTTCAACTGCGTTTTTATCAGCAGAAGCAGCAGACTGGGGGTGAATTCCTGCGGTAGCAAACAGACCGTGAAACAATCCTGACAGGCGTACTGCTTCCCGGGACGAACCGGCGTCTATGCCGGCATTTACAATTACTCCGACTCCGGCCTTTTGGGCATTTACTATTACCTGCTCGCGGTCCGAATCAAATTCTTCCAGAAACAGGTGTGCGTGGCTGTCAATAAACAAAACTACTCCAATCAAGGTCAGGGCAGGGAAATGATATTCTCAACAAGCTTTAAGAGAAGATAAGGCGCAATGCCCAGTAATATTATCCCCAGCCCGGATATAAGTGATATAAATCCGGGAGCGGCAGGCAGCTTGATTTTAGACTCACTGCAAGGTTTGCCGAGCCACATTAACCGGATGATTCTAATATAGTAATATGCTGAGATTACCGTATTTATAACTGCGATAATCATGAGCCATAACAACCCGTTGTCGATGGCTGATGTAAAAATAAAGAGCTTGGCCATGAAGCCGGCAGTAAGCGGCAGCCCCATGAGAGACAGCAACCCTGTGCTGAGGGCGGCAAACAGCACCGGGGACTTGTGTACCAGCCCGGAAAAGTCTTCTATACGATCGCTGTTTAAATAACGTGTAATCACAATTACAGCTGTGAAAACAGCAATTTCTGCCAGGGCGAAAGCCGCCATGTAAAAAAAGAGTTTTCCATCGCCTGATACCTGGTTTCCCATTCCAATAGCAGCGATACCTATCAGCATGTACCCGGTATGGACTATGCCCGAATAGGCAAGCAGGCGCTTGATGTTTGTTTGTTGCAGGGCAATAACATTGCCGAGTGTCATGGTAATGGCGCTTATAACAGCCACAGCGATACCCCAATCGTGACCGAGTTGAGCCGGGGTGGTAAATGCCATGCTGAAAACCCGCGCAATCACTGCTATGCCAGCTATTTTGGAACCAGCTGACAGATACATGGTTATTGGAGTCGGGGCTCCTTCATAAGCATCGGGAAGCCACATATGAAAAGGTACTGCTCCGACCTCGAACATAAAACCTGCCAGAAGCAATAATATTCCCAGTAACAAACCACTCGAGAAGGCGGGGCCGGAATTCATGGCTATTTCGGCAAGGCCGGTACTGCCGGATGACCCAAAAATAAACGCCATGCCGTATAACATAATAGCAGAAGCAACTCCGCCGGTAAGCATCATTTTAAGCGAGGCCTCGCTGGACTCAGGGGTCTTAAGCATTCCAACCAGAATAAAAAAGGAAATGGTGGCTAGTTCTATGGCAAGAAAGGCTGATATCAGGTTGCCGGCGGCTGGCATCAGCATCATTCCCAGAAGAGCAAACAATACAAGCGCATGATATTCTGCCCAGTGGTTTTTAAGTTTGTCAGAGTAAGCGGTTGATGCAGCCACAACCGCGGCCGAAACCCCCAGTAACAGTATTCTGGTAATCCAGCTCCAGCCATCGATAAACAGCATGCCTTCGAATACTGATTCAAAGAAAGTGTCTGAAATACAGGCAATAATCAGCGAAGCGGTTATACCGGTCATGGCAATTGCAGTAGTAACAACCGGCTTGCGGGAGATGAGGTCTGCAATAATAATAATTACCGCGCTGGCGGCAATAATAATTTCTGGTAAGATAAACTGCCAGTTCAAATTAAATTAACCTCCCCACAATAACGCCAAACCGGTTATGGCTGGTTTTAAAACACCGGTAATAAAATGAGGGTAAAGCCCTATAGCCAGAATGCCGGATGCGAGCATACCAAGATAAAACTTTTCAGTAATGCTGATATCTTTCAAATGGTTGAAACCATGGTTAACCGGGCCGAAAAAA
>JAQWDO010000087.1 GCA_028705415.1 Dehalococcoidales bacterium | reverse complement strand
TCACCATTGCCGCGGTTGCGGAATAGCCCAAGTTTATATACCAGAGTCTTGGGTACATCCTTGATAACTGCAAAGCCGCCTGCCATATCCCCATACAGGGTGGTGTACCCGGTTGCCATCTCACTCTTGTTGCCGGTTGTAAGGACCAGCCATCTGAATTTATTGGAAAGCGCCATCAGCAGATTGCCGCGAATTCTTGCCTGTATATTTTCTTCGGTCGTATCACGGTCAATACCAGAAAAAACATCTTCCAGTGTTTCCAGATAGCTTTTGTAAATTTTATCTATCGGAATAGTTATAAGGTTGATCCCCAGGTTATCACACAACTCGCGGGCGTCCCGAAGGCTTTCCCCGGATGAAAAACATGAAGGCATGGCTACCCCGGTAACCCGTCCACTTCCCAGGGCATCAACCGCAATTGCCGCTACCAGACTGGAATCCATTCCGCCGGAAAGGCCGATAACAACGTGCTTAAAACCGTTTTTTAACACATAATCCCGCGTGCCGGTTACCAGAGCCTTGTAAATCTCTGCTACCGGCTCCAGGGGTTCGGCAAGAATGGTTTTAACCACAGGTTTTTCTGCCACCAGAGGTTGGGAAATTACGTATCGGGTGCATTTCCAGCCAGGATCTTTCGGTTTACTGTCTTTACTATATTCACCCCCGGCATTCCCCCGGGCTTTTTCAGGGTTTATGTCAACCGTTAAAAATGCTTCATCGAATTGTGGTGCCCGGGCAAGCGGCTGTCCGTCAACATTAATTAATACCGAGCCTCCGTCAAAAACCAGCTCATCCTGTCCGCCTACCTGGTTGATATAAGCCACCATTACGTTATAATCTCTGGATCTTCTCCCAAGCATTTCTTCCCGTTCCCGCCATTTTCCGGTATGGTATGGAGAGGAGCTTATGTTGACAATAAGCCCTGCTCCATTATAAGCCTGCACCATTGCCGGTCCGTGTTCAAACCAGATATCCTCGCAGATATTGACGCCTATGCCAACTCCCCCAACCTGAATAACCGGGCATTCCTGCCCAGGCTTGAAATAGCGCTGCTCGTCAAATACACCATAGTTAGGCAGGATTATCTTGTGGTATACCGCCTTTAATTCCCTGTCACTTATCACCGCGGCGGCATTGTAAAGGCATTGCCTCTCGCCATCTACAAAACCAACTACCACCGTAATCTCACCGGCAGCACGAATTATCGAGTCAAGAGATTGCCGGTTTTCCCGAATAAACTGTGGCTTGAACAGCAGGTCTTCCGGCGGGTACCCGGTAATTGCCAGCTCTGGAAACGCAACGATGTCACAACCCAGATCCTTCGCCCGGGTAATATCATCAATAATTTTTTCCCGGTTGCCGGTAAAATCACCCACGGTAGCGTTTATTTGCGACATGCCCAATCTTAACTCAGCCATGCCCTATATAATACCACTACCGCAGGCGATTTATTAAACTGTTTACAAAAACTGCTTAAAGAATCGGGAGGTAACGGTTGAGTTCATACTCGGTAATCTGAATACGGTATTTGTCCCATTCCAGTTTCTTGTTCTCCAGGAAGGCTTTGAAGCAGTGCTCACCCAAAACTCTGCGTACAAGCTCACTGTTCTCGGTCAGTTTGATTGCTTCGTTAAGGCTGGAAGGCAGGGTACCGATGCCTCTTTCCGCTTTTTCCGCCTCGGTCATCTCAAATACATTCTCTTCAATCGGTGCTGGAAGCTCATACTTCTTTTCGATACCTTCCAGCCCGGCGGCAAGCATTACTGCAAACGCCAGGTACGGGTTGCAGGCCGGATCCGGGCTGCGCAGTTCAGCACGAGTCGCTTTTTCCCTGCCGGGTTTGTATTCCGGAACCCTGATCAAATCGGAGCGGTTACGTTTAGCCCATGACAGATACACCGGCGCTTCGTAGCCTGGCACCAGTCTTTTATACGAGTTGATCCACTGATTGGTTATTGCAGTAAATTCGGGGGCATGTTTTAAAAGCCCGGCAATATAATATTTGGCAGTTTGTGAAAGGTTATAGCTGTCACTCCTGTCAAAAAACGCATTGCTTTCCCCCTTGAAGAGGGACTGGTGAACATGCATACCGCTGCCGTTCTCTCCGAAAAGCGGCTTGGGCATAAAGGTTGCATAAACACCTGCATTCAAGGCAATCTGTTTTATTACCAGCCGGTATGTCATGACATTATCTGCCATGGTAAGAGCATCGGTATAACGCACATCGATTTCATGCTGTGAAGGAGCTACTTCGTGGTGGGAATACTCTACTGCTATGCCCATTTTTTCCAGAGCCAGTACGGATTCCCGCCTTAGATCTGTAGCCATGTCCAGCGGTATCATATCGAAATAACCTCCGGCATCCAGAACCTCAGTACCCTTGCTGTCTTTGAAATAAAAATATTCAAGTTCCGGCCCCACATAAAATGTATAACCCATGTCTGCTGCCCGCTTTAAGGTTTTTTTCAATACATACCTCGGATCTCCTTCAAAGGGGGTGCCTTCCGGTTTCACGATATCACAAAACATACGCCCCACTGCCTGGTGCTCACGCGGCCTCCATGGCAGCATGCGGAACGTATCCGGATCAGGTAATGCTATCATATCGCTCTCGTCAATACGTGCAAAGCCTTCAATAGACGAGCCATCAAACCCCATTCCTTCTTCAAGCGCTGTTTCCAGCTCTTCAACCGTTATAGCAAAACTTTTCAACATCCCGAGTACATCGGTAAACCAGAGCCTGATGAACTTGACATCATGCTCCTTTGCCATTTTCAACACATATTCCTTACTTTCCTGACTGTTGGACACTTTTTTCCTCCTGCTAAATATTATTAAATTGTATCTTCGCCAACTTCACCAGTACGTATTCTTACTGCATCATCAACTGGAATTACAAATATCTTGCCATCTCCAATCTCTCCAGTACGCGCAGAACGGGCAATAGTATTTACTATCAAAGGTACGTCCCCATCCATCACTACAACTTCCAGCTTGATCTTGGGCAGCAGGTCAACCTGATATTGACCGGATCTGCCCTGAAGGGTAAGCCCTTTTTGACGCCCGCGCCCACTTACTTCGGTAACTGTAAGCCCAAAATATCCATGCTCTTCCAACCCCGCTATTGCCGCTTTCAGTCTTTCTTCACGGATTATAGCCTCAACTTTTTTCATATTATACTGCCTCCATAAGCACTTTCAGCATGCTGTGAAAGATCCAGCCCGATATTTTCCTCCACCGGTTTTACCCGTAAACCAATAAGCACATCTACAATTTTACCGAGAAGGAGACTGCCAAAGAAAGCAAAGGCTCCTACGGCGAGAACGCTGACAAGCTGTATGAAAAGCTGCATACCATTGCCGTTTATCAAGCCATCAACGCCCGCCGGGTTTACCGCTGCGCTCGCAAATATTCCTGTAGCCAGCGCTCCCCAGATGCCACCCATTCCATGCACCGCAAAAACATCCAGAGAATCGTCGAAACCGAGCCTTTCTTTCAGCAATCTCATACTGTAGAAACCGATTACACTCACTCCAATACCAATCGGTATAGCAGCAATTGGATCGACAAAACCAGCGGCAGGGGTAATGGCTACCAAACCGGCAACAGCTCCGGTTGCGGTACCCAACAAGGTTGGTTTTTTATCCTTCCAGGAGAGCAGCATCCATGTCAATGCAGCAGCTGCAGCAGAGAGATGGGTCGCTGTAAAAGCACTGGCAGCCAATCCGTTGGCGCCCAGCGCACTACCAGCATTGAACCCGAACCAGCCAAACCAGAGGATAGCACTACCGGTTACTACCATAGGTATAGAGTTAGGGGGCGTTGTGTCACCGGTAAAACCCTTGCGCTTTCCGAGCAGTATCACCAGAGCCAGAGCTGACACACCGGCATTTATGTGCACCACTGCTCCCCCGGCAAAATCGAGTGCTCCGAATTTTGCCAGCCATCCACCATCTCCCCAAACCCAGTGAGCCACAGGGCAATAAACCAAGGTCAACCAGAGAGCTGCAAATACCAGCAGCGCACTGAACTTGATGCGCTCAACAACAGCACCGGTGATGAGAGCAACCGTTATTATGGCAAACATTCCCTGAAAAGCCATAAAGGCAAGATGCGGAACAGACGCCCCATAAACAGCGGAAGGCTCCTGGCCTACACCCCTCAACCCAAAGAATTCCATATTGCCGAAAATGCCACCAGCCGCTGAAGGCGCAAACCCGATACTGTAACCATACGTCATCCACAGGACAGTTACTAAACCCATGCAGACGAAGCTCATCATTAT
>JAQWDO010000086.1 GCA_028705415.1 Dehalococcoidales bacterium | reverse complement strand
GATACTTATTACCAGCAAATACTGGCAGAAAATCTCGCAGCCCTGGAGCCGGAGACACTGGTAAATATCATCCAGGAAGTTACCTTCGACATGTTCGGTTTGACCATAGAAGATAACACCATGGATGAAAGAATTGCCTTTATTACTGAACTTATCTCTGCAGAATTTGGTGAAAACCTCAGGGAAGACCTTGCGGAAAAAATGGCCGAGGACCTGGCTAATGCCATTGAACAGCTTATAGCAGATCAGCTTGCCGGCAAGGTTGCAGTTTACTGGGGGGCAGCAATATCCGAAATTCTGACGCCGGTGGTTGAAACCATCCTTGAAGGAGAAGAGGGAACCACCTCCGGCGATGAGTGGGCAGATATGTTCACCTGGATGGGTGACGAAGTTGAAGGCTCTATCCAGGGAAGCCTGACCTCAATTATAAGTGGCTATATCTCAGATGAGATACAGCAAAAAACAGCTGAAATAGTGGAACCGGACGCCAATCAGGTCGAAGCATTAACCCAGGCAGAAGTCACCAGGATTGAAGAGGAGAGGGCACTGGTTCCTCCACCGGACTCTTCGGCGAGTATGAATATTGAAATATATAACTATCCGGGGTAGATGATATGGCAAAGAAAAAAGTAACACTCTATATTGAAGATACCGAGATAAAGCTTCTCACAAGCAACGGCCACAAGATAAACAAATGGGCCAGCTTCTCACTGGAGCCGAGTCTGGTACATGATGGTGCAATTCAGGACGAGGTAAAAGTTGCCCAGGCTATAAAAGAATTGTTCCGACTCCAAAAAGTAAGCACCAAGAAGGTAACGGTAGCTCTCAGCGGCCTGAACTCCATCTTCAGGGTCATTTCCTTACCGGTTCTGCCCCCAAAAATGCTGCCGGAGGCAATTATTAACGAAGCCTCCAGGGTAATACCCCGGCCTCTGGAAGAGGTATATCTTTCCCACCAGGTAATTTCCTCCAACCAGGGAGAAACCAGGATATTCCTTACCGCCTACCCCAGAACTCTGACAGATACCCTTATGCGCACACTATCCAAAGCCGGGCTCAAAACCACTGTGATGGATTTGGCTCCGCTTGCTTTGGCTCGCTGTGTCAATGAACCGCGTGCAGTTCTGGTTCACGCCTGGCTGTCCAACCTCGATATTGTTATTCTCGCAGACAGGTTACCCCAGGTCGTTCGCAGCATTTCTCTCTCGGGAGAGGAGATGACAGTTGAAGAGAAAAGCTCTGCCATAGCCGAAGAACTTAACAGAACTGTTTCGTTCTACAACTCTAACCGTAAATCGAGTCCACTTGATAATACAGTACCAGTTTATGTCAGCGGAGATCTTGTACAGGAAGAGCTCCTCTGGCAGTCATTTACCCTTGAACTTGCCGATTACACAATTTCACCTATATCACCGCCGGTCGAAGCCCCGGAAGTATTTTCCCCTTCGCAGTATATGGTTAACATAGGTCTTGCACTCAAGGGAGCACTGCCTGGCAAAGCTGACAGTAACCATTCCATTATCGATATGAACATTTTGCCGGAAGCATATCTCCCACCGTCATTCAGCTGGTACCGCATACTGGTTCCGGTAGCGGCGGTATGTGCAATTGGCGGTCTTTTTTATATCTGGCTGATGATTCAGGATGTTGGTAACGATATCACAAAGATAGAGGGGGAGACATCGGCAGTTAATGCCCGTGCAAACCAGATAAGAAGTGAGATAAGCCCGATCAGAACCGCCATTGCCGAGCAGAAAGACCTCAATGCCCCGCTAACCGGGCAAATAGATACGCTTGAAAAAGAAATTGACAGTACCCAGCAGCTGGCCAGTGTTTTCAACCAGACAGCAGATACCTTCCTACAGGATCTGGCCAATATTAATGCTGATATACCGGAACTGTTTACACTGAAACCTGACGGAGTAACGCTATCCAGTGTTACAGCAGATGGGAGTGCTTTCAACCTGGAAGGCAGTGCAAATACTGAAAATGATATTTACGAATACGCAAGGGCTCTGCGCTCAAGCGAGCGCTTTTCCATGGTAAATGTCAACGGCATCAGCGAAAGAGAAAACGAAGATGGAGTTCTGTACACATTCAACATAGTTGTACAGTAATCGATACTGTGGGAAATATAAACATCGTAGAATTGCTGGTTTCTGCTAAAGAGAGAAAAGCCTCAGATTTACACCTGGTGGCTTCCAGCCCTATTCTTTTTCGTATTGACGGTTCGCTTGTACCGGCTAATGGAAGCCAGGCTTTGATACCGGCTGATATTGAAGACGTATTCAACGAAATTACCACCGAAAACGACCAGAATTATTTCAGGGAACACCGTGAGCTGGACTTTGCTTATTCCTTACCAGGTGCGGGGTATTTCCGCTGCAATGCGGCACGCCAGCGTGGAGCTATCAGCCTGGCAATCCGGCTTTTACCACCTAAAGTGCCTACCATTGAAGAGCTGGAACTGCCTCAGATATGCAAACACCTTATCATGCGTAAAAGAGGGCTGATTATCACTACCGGGCCTACAGGAAGCGGTAAAAGTACCACTTTGGCAGCCATGATTCAATGCCTGAACCTGAATGAAAGCCGCCACATCATCACAATCGAAGACCCTATAGAGTATGTTTACGCACCGGTAAAATGCGCCATCACCCAGCGAGAGTTGGGGAAAGACACTCTTTCTTATCCAAAAGCCTTGCGCCATATCTTGCGACAGGATCCGGATGTGATTCTGGTAGGTGAAATGAGAGATGCAGATACAGCATCCGCAGTAATAAACGTGGCTGAAACCGGTCATCTTATTCTAACTACCGGCCATGCTCCCAGTGCTGCCCAGGCAATGGAACGTGTTATAGACCTCTTCCCACCTCATGAAAGGCCGCTTGTTCAATCCAGGCTGGCTTCATTGCTGGTTGGTGTATTATGCCAGTCCCTGGTACCTCGGGCTGACGATACCGGCCGTATAGCTGCAGTTGAAGTTATGCTGGCAAATTCTGCCGTTAAAAACCTGATACGCGAAGGCAAAATCTACCAGCTTGATAATGTAATTCGCACCTATACTAACATCGGCATGGTATCCATGGACGAAGCGCTGGTACGTCTTTATTCCAGGGGCATTATAACCGGAAAAACATTATTTGAATTTTGCAACGACCGCAAGGAAATAAGCCGCCTGATAGAACAGCCCAGACAAAAGCCTTCCGCAAATTAAACCGCAAATTCAGGAGCTACCGTTTCAGCTCCTGAATAGCGTGGGCGATATCCTGCAGCATGTCTCCGTAGTAGGGCACCTTCGGCAAGCTGTTCTTAACATCCTTTAAATCATACTTGATTACATCCAGCTTTTCGTTGATGTCTTTTAGCAATTGTATTAACTCTTTACTGGAATCGCTCATTGTATCTCCTTTTTTACTGGTTCTAACCTCCGGGTACAGGAAACTCCATTACTTCTACACCTGCCGGTATCTCGAACATATCGTCGGGGATATTATCAAATGATATGTTTTTGTATTCTACAACCATCTTGCCTTCAGTGGTAACAGTTTCGACTTTCAACGGAAAACCTTTTTCTTTCCATATCCATGTTTTGACCTGAGAACCGCCAGATGAGTACTCAACCACCAGACAAACTTTGCCGTCCAGGGTTTCAGTTCCGGTGACAACCGGTTCGTATTGCGTAATCTGAAGAGTTTCATCGACAACAGAATCAGAGGGTTCATAAGCCATCTTCATAGCCATGTTTTGGTCAGGCATATACATATAAAGTGTCCGCGCTTCATTATCCAGCAGCATAATCATCTGCTCGCCTTCAGCCATCATTTCGCTTCTCATCTTGCCGCCTTTTATCCAGAAGCTGGTAGTAAACGACTCTCCGGCACCAGTGGTTACCATATCGTAAGAAACAGAACCATAGCCGGTTATATTGCCCAGCGCTTCATCCAGACCGTTGACCGTTTCTGTCGGCTCGATTGCTGGCTGGGATGTCGTGACTACCGGGGTTGTGGTTACGGGAGTTGTTGTGCCAGGAATAGCAGAAGATGTGGTAGTTGGAGTACCAGTTGACGTCGTAACTGGAGAAACTGACGTAGTTGCCGGAGCAGATGAAGTAGTAGACGGTTGTGTTACCGGCAAAGACGTAGTCTGCGTTTGCCCGGGTGTAGTAGTTACCGGCAAAGCTTTAGTAGTTGTTGGAGTGGTTGTGGTTTTGCTTTGCCCGTTGCCACAGGAAGTAAATACCATTACGAACACGATCAGGAGGGAGAGTACCAGGATGATTCTTGATATTTTCACTTTTTTTGCCTCCTTAAAGTGAAATTATTTA
>JAQWDO010000085.1 GCA_028705415.1 Dehalococcoidales bacterium | reverse complement strand
TACCTAAAAATGCAAAACTGATAGAAGTTGATCCTGTGAACGACCGAAGTGTAATTGATTCCATTCGCGACAAGCATAGAGCTATCGGTG
This sequence comes from Dehalococcoidales bacterium, assembly GCA_028705415.1. Classification (GTDB taxonomy): domain Bacteria; phylum Chloroflexota; class Dehalococcoidia; order Dehalococcoidales; family CSSed11-197; genus CSSed11-197. Next base: position 4,259 of record JAQWDO010000085.1, on the reverse strand, counting down.
GCGGAGTCCTCGAAGCAATAATGTATAAATATAACCGATAGGTAATTCTCCTGCTGCAGCCTCACCGGGGTATTGCCGGAGGTAATTACGCATCAGTTTTTGGAGGAGCCGGCTTTTTTCTGGAAGACCTTCTGGCTTTTCTGCCCGCCGGACACAGCTTAAGGCATTTGTCACAAAGCACAGAATGCCCGTTTGCAGACTGCGGTGATATGTTGGAAAGGCATAAATCGGGTTTTACCATTCGGTAGGGCTCCAGAGCTTTTACCGGGCAGGCATCTATGCATATTGAGCAGTTACGGCAAATAGCATTTTCGGTTTCGCTGTTGCCGGCAGGCCTGGTTTCCCTGGCAATGGGAGCAGAGGTGTAGATTCCCATGAACCGGAGCCGGTGGCCAAATTTGGGATGCAGTACTACGGTGTTCTTTCCGCGCTTGCCCAGCCTGGCATGAATTGCTTCTTCTTTCAGGTTTATTCCACCTTCCAGAGGATAACCGTAAGGGCCCGCCAGTTCGGCAGAAAAACCTTTCTTGTGAATGTAGTTTATCAATGCCTCGAGCTTGGGAGCAGCGTGGTTTCGAAACCCGTACATTATAAACCGCCCGGCTTTGTGACCGAATTCGTCCAGGTTGCGCCCTTCGGTGCTTTCCAGCCCCAGTACCAGCAGTGTCCTCCCATCTTTTTGGAGGGTGGCCCCGCACACATCGAACAACTCTTCGGCTTTGGTAAGTATTTTTTCTTCGTCAGTCATTGGTTTTAGTCAACTGTAAAGCCGGGAATTATAGCCAAACCGGCCACTGTAATAGTTTAGCCTAACCGGCAGTTGTATTTCATCCCCGGGCAGTATACCGTTTGCCAAACATAGTAAAATGATAATTGGAATTGTTGTTTACCGGGCGAAATAGACAATTGTAATTTAACTATCTTCAGGCATATAATTAATAACTATTATCATATGAAGGAAGGAACGAAATGATCAAGGATTTCAAGGCGTTCATAATGCGGGGCAACGTGGTAGACATGGCGGTTGGTATCATAGTCGGTGCTGCTTTCGGTGCAATTGTGACAAGTCTGGTAAACGATGTTATCATGCCTCCGATTGGTCTGGTGCTGGGTAATATAGATTTTTCTGACCTGATGATAGTGCTGAAAGAAGGAGCGACCCCCGGACCTTACGAATCGCTGGCAGCGGCAAAAGAAGCCGGAGCAGTGACTTTAAACTATGGGGCTTTCATCAACACTCTTATTATTTTCCTTATAATTGCGGCCGTGGTTTTCTTTTTCATCGTACGCCCCATAGCTAAATTGGCTGCCCGGGATAAGGAAGCTGTTCCTGCTGTTCCTACAACCAAGGATTGCCCGTTTTGCTATACCAGCATTCCCATCAATGCAAAGCGCTGCCCTAATTGCACTTCGGAACTCGAATAAAAGAATACCAGGTATAACAAATTGCAGCAGCATGACCCTTATGCTGGCATGCTGCTGCAATTGCTGTTTGCGGACCGTATAAAACAAAATTCACTAACTGCACAGCAGGAACCTTTTATCCAGGAAAGCTCCTGCCGCTCGGGGCGAAGAGCCATGCAGTAACAGGACTAATGTAAGTTTTTTACGCTGCCAGATGAATCATCAGTCAAATATTACGCTGGAGCTTAACTCAAAGCCATGAGTGAATGATTGGCTTACCCAACCCTGGCGGGCGGTGACCTTGATTTCCCCGGTGACTATTAAAGGCACGGCATCTTTATCTTTTAATTCCACAATAGTCGGCTCGAAAATGGTTATTTCCCCTTTTGGGGAAAAGTACTGATCACGGGCTTTCGCCGGGTGTATAATGGCATTCCACTGGTTTTTCGGGGTAGCTACAAAGTGGTTATCATCTATCTGCACCTGCCAGCTCAACATCTCAACCTCTGCAGTCAGCCGGGCAGGATTTTCAATTTTCAGTGTAAATACATAAGTGAAGCGAGCAGGATTTTCCAGTCTTTGCACAGGGGCCATGGAAACAAGTGAAATGTTATTCAGGGTTTGCTCAATGGCTTTTTTGGCAACCGCTGCTGAGTAAATGTGAACAGAGCCGAAGATAACAGCGGTAATTGCAATGACTCCCGCAGCTATTATCAGTATTTTTTTCATATTAATACTTCCTCTCTCAAGCACGGCTGGTGTTTGAAACCCTGATGTATGGTTTTAATGCCTCCGGAATGTCTATAGTGCCATCTGAACGCTGGTAGTTTTCAATTACGCTGATCAATACTCTCGGCAGTGCTAGCCCGGAACCATTAAGCGTATGTACATATTCTGGTTTAGAGTCGAGCTCCGGACGATATCGTATGTTGGCTCGCCTGGCCTGGAAATCTCCGCAGTTGGAACAGGAGCTTACCTCCAGCCATTCATTGCATCCGGGTGCCCACATTTCAATGTCATAAGTACGGGTGGAAGCAAAACTGATGTCGGCAGTGCAGAGTTCCTTAACCCGGTACGGTATCTCGAGCCGGGCGCAAATTTCCTCTGCGTTAGCCACCATTTTTTCCAGCTCTTCGTTTGAAGTTTCCGGTATCACGAATTTGTACATCTCAACTTTTTCGAACTGGTGGCCGCGTTTGATGCCCCGCACGTCTTTGCCCGCGCTCATTTTTTCCCGGCGGAAACATGGCGTATGTGCTACATAACACAGGGGCAGCTCGGCGTGTGCTAAAATTTCATCCCTGTGGAGGTTTGTCAGGGCTACTTCGGCAGTCGGGATAAACCAGAAGTCTTCCTCTATATCGCGATAAAGGTTATCGGCGAATTTAGGCAGGTTGGAAGAACCGATCAGGGCTTCCTGACGCACCATTACCGGCAGGTAGGTCTCTTTATAACCATGCTCCCGAATGTGCATGTCCAGCATAAAATCGATCAGTGCCCGTTGGAGGGTAGCTCCCAGTCCCTTGAGCACGTAAAAACGGGAGCCGGATATTCTGGCTCCAGCTTCAAAATCTATTATCCCCAGGTTTTCCCCAATTTCCCAGTGGGGCAGGGGGGCGAAATCGACCTGGCGGGGGGCTCCGGGTGTTCGGATGACAATATTGTCATCTTCGCTCTTTCCTTCGGGTACAGAAGGCTGGGGATTATTGGGGACCCTTAAAAGACAATCATTAAGTCTGGATTCGATTTCCCGAATGATGTCTTCAAGTTCTTTAATTTGTTCGCGAATCTGGCGGCCTTTTTCCCGGAAATCTCCATCGTTTGTCCTGGAGGCTGATTTACGCTCGCGCCTGAGCTCTTCCAGCCTTGCCAGGTTGCTCCGTCTTCGCTCATCGAGTTCAAGTATTTCATCAATTGGAGCCGAATCGTTACGGGCGGCAACTGCCTTGCGGACAGCTTCGGTGTTTTCGCGTATAAATTTTATATCAAGCATTCATACTCCAATCGGGATTATTCGTCTGCCAGCGTAGAGGCTTCAATAACTTTCTTTTTCAACTCAGATTCGGCCAGCGCTTCAGCAGCAACAACCGACACCATATCAATGATTTCCGGAATGGGAGGTTTACCCAGCGCATCTGCAACCCGTACCCCCAGTCTTCCAAGAACAGTGTGGGATCCTTCGTAATCCGGCTTCTTTTCAACCAGAACCTGGCAGGAGTCATATTCCTCGGCTGCTGCATTGTAATAATCCAGCGCGTACAGAACCTTCTCTTCCCGGTTGTTCTCCCGTACTCCATCAATTTCGTCAAGAACCAGGTTGATAGTTTTGTCCACGATTTCATCGTATACCAGATCAAGAAATTCCTCCCCGCCGTCGCTTTGTGCGTAGCGTTCGAAATCAAGCAGGAAAAAGGTCAGCATTTCCATGTGTACATTATAGTACTGCTCGGGTTTTATGCCGTCCTCCATGAAAAGTTCATACATCTCGGAAAGCAGCGCTCCGGTTGAAGATAAGGACCAGGCGGCGATGGTGCCGGCAAGGTCTCCAATGACGGTGTTTATATCCTGATTGCTCTTAATATTGGCCATAATACAGGTTAACCTCTCTCCTTAAGCTGTGGGAATAGTATAACATCTCTGATGGAACTCTGGTTGGTCATAAGCATTACCAGCCGGTCAATCCCCAGTCCCAGGCCTCCAGTTGGCGGCATCCCGTAAGATAATGCTTTAAGAAAATCATAGTCAATTGTTTTGGCAGATTCTTCATCTTCGCCGTGGCATTCATCCATTTGCCGGATAAAACGCTGTTCCTGTTCCAGCGGATCGTTGAGTTCGGAAAAGGCGTTGGCAATCTC
>JAQWDO010000084.1 GCA_028705415.1 Dehalococcoidales bacterium | reverse complement strand
TGCCGGGGATTTTAAGCCGATAGATAAATCTAAACTTGTCGGATTAACATGCGAAAAATATGGTATTTGCGAACTCGACAATGTATGCAATCCAAATAGCCCAAATTATGATCCTTTCCAACGTTCTGCTCCCAGATTCTGCTCCGAAGCTGTTAATGATGATGTTTCGGGAACAAAGGGAGGTAGTAGCCATGCGTATTATGGGACAGAGCTATACTCAAGCAGCAATGATGTTGATGGTGTATACGCTTATCAGACTGTATCGACATCAATCACTTTAAGTGATTCGGACGATATTTTATACGCTCCGGCATTAATCCCGCCTAACTATGCTCGTTTGGAAGCGGTTGCAAATTATTACTATAATGGGTCCACGCAGCGATATTGGAAAATATTTAGCCATTCTGCAACAGCGTATGGACAAGGCTCCTTTGTATGGGCTGCACAACTAGACGCTACCTTCACAAACAGATATGTCAGGCAGAATCAAGTAACAGTTAAAATGTTAAGAACCTGGAGCTCTGGCAGTCAAGTATGGGATGTTTATCTTTGGGATTGGGCAGACAGCGAATGGGACATTTGTACCATAAATGCTGCTGATAAAACTGGAAATAGCGCCAATCCTAACAATACTGGCTGGGACATGTGGGAAGAATATAAAATGGAGGATAATTGGCCAAGCTTACCTACCATAGAATCTTATGCGCTCATGGTATATACAGATGATTGGTATTTTGTAACGAGCACATATGGCTGTGAATTCAGTTCATCTCCATTACCAGCAGGATTTCCCAGCCATACTATGAATTACACTAATTATTGGTGGACAGTGGGCTAAAAGCAGCATCTTTTTCCAGGAAATGTTTATGGAGTGCGGGTAATGTCTTAGTGATTGTGCTGATACCTGCCCGCACTCAATAAACTAATAGCACCTTATCATAAGAACCAAAAGAATTTATTTTAAACAAAACATTAAGTGATACAAACACGGGAGATGATAAAATGAAAAAGTTACCGATAATGCTCCACGTACTGGTTTGGATATTTCTATGCGGCATCCTCCTTTTAGCCTGCAACAGGAATGATATCGTAACCGATACCGTCTTCCCTCGTGAAGCCACAATTGAAGAAGCCTCTGCGGTATTGAAGGTGGACATACCTGTCCCAGTTTCTCTTCCGCAGGGCTATCACCTGGAGAAAACCACGCTCGAAAATTCCAGCACCGTGTCGTTCGTCATTGTCAGACAGTCAAGCGGCTCCGAAGTAGAACTGAAGGTCACATGGCTGGCAGTGCCACTCAAGATATTTGATGCTGTCGAGATAGATATTAACGGAGGCATAGGCTATTTTTACAGCAGAGACGAAGACAATATGATCCAGTGGAACCTTTCCCCGCCGGTTCAACCGGAAGAGAATAAGGGCATATTCGAGCTGACACTTATATCGGGGAAGGAAATTCCTTCCGGTGAACTAATGCTGATTGCCGCATCCATAGGCTGGTAATAAAAGGGGACACAAGGCAAATATTTCCCTTTCCTCTACCTTGTCTCTTTTAACCAGAGGTTGTATTTCAGAGGCATCATTTCAACTTGGTAAGTTATTGACCTTCCCTCGTGATTAGCAATACCTTGGACTTAGTAGTCTTCCGGTATTATAAACAAACTAGGAGGACCCATGAAAGCCAAGAAGTAGTATACAAAACCGATATGTTCGCATCATTATCCGTATAGCAGAGTTCATATTATAGATTTGATTTCAAAATACTTTCCTGTGCACCTGCGTCATACAATAAAACTAATCCCGATGCTAGCAATACGGCCAACAGGCTTAATGAATAGGTGGCGGTCAGTTTGAATTTTGTGCTTTTAAACCACGATATCATTTTATTTTCAACCTGTTACCTTCACCCGTTACAGTTCCAAGCAGCCCTTCTTTAACACTCCAGCCAAGATGACGCCTGAGCCTTTTTATCAGGCTCTCAATGGCACTGTCACTCTTTTCGGTATTATTGCCCCATAGACATTCTTCAAGCATTGCCCGGGCAAGCACCTCATCACCCAAGCACTCCGAAAGCAGCCGGCACAGCTTTTTATCATCTTCTACAAGCAATATTTTCATAGATTAACTTTCGTACCATCTAACCCCTGGCTTTGGGCTGACAGGGTTCTGACAGCATCATATGCTAATATGGCAGAAGGGTAATAGGTGCCATCAACCAACATTATACCGGTGAAGTCGCAACTGTCAATAACATCAAGGTCTATAAATAAAGCAATTCCTGTTCAGGTTGGGGTGGTAAGCTTGTCTTGGTAAGCAAGAGGATATGGTTACGAAGCTGAATGTGTTTTATGGAATCTGGCAGGTGGACAGTATAGAGCTCTGCTATAAATAGCAGAGCTAACAAAGAACTACATATTAAAGGAGATCACAAATGAATAGAAAATTAAAAATATTTAGCCTGTCCTTAGGCATTCTACTTCCTATCCTGTTATCAGCTACACCTATATTTGCGGCAGATCAGGCGAAAATTCCATCTAGCGTTAATGGTTTGCCAGTCATTTTTATTAAAACTTCTGAGAACACACTCTACTTGGATGAACATGAAAAAATCCTAGTTTTATTTGATAATGCTTCCTCTACCGGTTTGGAGTCAATAGAAAAATATAGCATTTTCGAATACTTTGAAGAAAATCCACTTCCTAAAGGATTTTCATTACAGATTTACGCAGGCGAAGGAGCTTCCATAGAAGAATTTATGAGAATGCACAAAAAGAATAATGCAACTTTTGAAAAATATGGTCATATTCAACTCGGCGGACAAATTGCTTATTCTGAACAGAGCGGAACAAAATCGTGCACTACTTATTATCAAACTTACGCTGGAATAAATATTCTAGATACACCAGGAGATGATGTACAAGGACTTCACATAGAAATAGAAGCGCCGGAAGTCGGAGATAACCAAAGCGATTATTCTGCACTTCTAGTAAACGGATGGTCCAACAATGATTTTTTCATGCAAGCTGGACAATTGTACTATTCTGGGCAAGGATACAATGTTTGGGCAGACAGTGAATCAAGCTATCAAGTAAGATATTTTGACGTCGATTATGTTGAAGGCCACGATTATGCCTATGTTATTGCCTACTATGGTGGAGGAGACTGGATATATGTTTGCGGCGATACTAACTCTGCTCAATCTGATACCTATGTACAACATGATGCTTCAGGAAGTTATCTTATTCGTGACATCAATACATCCGTCTTTTTTGAAAACTGGAATACAAATGCAGATTGGTACGAAGATTTTTCCAATCCCCTAACAGTATGGGATGCCGAAGATCTCGACTACTCACCTTATTCTTGGAGCGAGTGGGATAATACAGATATCTTCATAGTTGATACGAATCAATATGTGCAAGATAATGATATCCTTGAAATCATTTTCGGGGATCTCTCCGATGATACCCCTGCGTATTGTGATTTGGAGAATGTATTGTTGAGGGGTTCATAATAAGTTAACAAGTAAGTGTTTATTATTATATTTTGCGGGATCTATGCGCTTTGGATGAATTGAGAGACAGGGCTGAATAGGGTAGAGGAAGAGCTAGGATAGTTTATATAAAAATCACGAGGGAGGGATATCAAGTGAAGATAATTCATTCCACATTGGTTATCATGGTAATTGCCATCATTCTTTTTGGATTACCAGCGTGTCATGCCGCTGTTGAAACCGACACCATCCGTACAACAGCGGCTGCCGGAGAAACTATAGGTATATCCCACAATCAAGCTATTGCTATTGCCTCGACTCAAATACCGCCTGATAGTTTATTGCAGGCAGAGGTCAATGTTTACTTTGATTTAGAACTAGGACCGAATGGAAGTTGGATGATATATTTTCAGCGTTTGTATAAAACAAGATTAGAATTGGAAGAATTTGGCTGGCAGGAAGGAGGCGATACATCATTCGGGGACTTGCCTGATGATTTAGATGAATACTATGGGGCAATTATCTATATAGATGTTAAAACAGGGGACGTTCTGTCAAAGACTGCCGGCATCTGGCTTGGAGGGCCAATTAGAACCACCGAGAGTTAAATTTATATGGCACTATTCGTTTGTGGTTGTCTATAAACGAATAGTGCCATCACTTCCACAATATGCCCCTCATCCCCCAAACACTCCGAAAGCAGCCGGCACAGCTTTTTATCATCTTCTACAAGCAATATTTTCATAGATTAACTTTCGTGCTATCTAACCCCTGGCTTTGGGCTGACAGGGTTCTGACAGCATCATATGCTAATATGGCAGAAGGGTAATAGGTGCCATCAACCAACATTATACCGGTGAAGTCGCAACTGTCAATAACATCAAGGTCT
>JAQWDO010000083.1 GCA_028705415.1 Dehalococcoidales bacterium | reverse complement strand
GCTGCTGTACCGGCTTCTTCAGCCAGTGCTTCGTCAATGGTTTTGCCGTTGACAATCTCTTCGGCTGCGGTTGCCCGATAGGGTTTGTTGTAGACCGCATTCAGGCAGATTCTGGACTGGCCGTTGGAGATGGCAGTGGCACAGTTGACTACCGGGAAGTCTATGGATTTTCTCAGGGCGTACTTGATGAAGGAACTCTTGCCTGAAAAAGCGGGGATGACAATCTCGGTAACAACTTCGTCTGCTTCGAGCACGGTAGAACCAGGAATGGATACCGCCCAGAAATCATCGGCGGCGATATCCCGTTTGGTGGTCTTGATGGTGGCATTCAAGGATACCAGTGCCGGAGCGGTATCCGAAGGGTTGACGGCAATACAGGCACCGATGGCACCGAAGATGGAATGGTAACGGTTATCTCCGGCCATGGCATAGCACATGTTGCCGCCTTTCCGTATGCAGTCAAAACGGTTGTCGGTTTTTCTGAAGTACCAGCAGCGGTTGATCTGACAGATGTTGCCGCCGATGGTGCCGGATTCGCGGATGTGGGGCGAAGCGGTCTTTGATGCTGCTTCAGCCAGACAGGTGTATTTTGACTTGACGATATCATTGTGGGCGATATCTTCCAGACGGGTCATAGCACCAATTTTCAGGGATCCCCCTTCTTCCTTGATGTAATCGAGGTTGGGAATGCTCTTGAGGCTTACCAGGGTCTTGGGATACTCTGCTAATACTCTGTCCTGGAGGGTGTTTATCACATCGGTCCCGCCGGCAATTGCCATAGCGCCTTCGCCGCCCAGTGCCGATACTGCCTCATCCAGGCTGGTTGCTTTTACTAAATCAAATGCTTTCATTTTACTTCTCCTACGCCTTTCCCAGCGCTTTGAGTACTTTGTCAGGGGTGATGGGGTAATCGTCAATCCAGACACCAATGGCGTTTTGGACGGCGGGGCCGATGGAACTTGGCAAGATATCTGCACAGCATTCAGCAACACCAACCAGGCCGTAGGGGCCGTACCCAGTGGCAGTTTCGACGATACGGGTATCAATCGGTCCACAATCATCAATAGTGGAAGTCATATACTGAAGCAGATCGGCATTGAGTTTGACGCCGGTGTTGGGGTCATATATGGAAGCTTCATATTTACCGCGGCTTATACCCATAATGGTACCACCATACATCTGGCCTTTTACAGATTCGGGAGTGATCGCCTTGCCAACATCGTTGACGTTAACCACTCTCAATACTTCAATATCACCGGTTTCGGCATCTACGGCTACTTCGGTAAAGTGAGCATTTCTGACCATGCGTGCACGGTGAGGATGTTCAGCTCCCCAGTTGCCGGCGTTATACCAGCCCCAGGCAGCCAGCGGAGCGTGATACGCAGTTGTTGCGGACTTGTTCTGGCACACATCTCCAACGCCTACACGGTTATCCGGATTGGCTTTTTCAAAGACATAGCCATCTTTAATATCCAGGTCTTCAGGTTGCTTGCCCGGGAAATACGGCTCATATCTTACCGGGTTGGGAACCTCGTAAGTCGGGTAGATGTCCATTTCAGGCCCATTGACAGCCAGATGTAAAATCTGGGCTTTAAGCTGTCGGCAGGCCTGTATTATGGCCCAGCCGTTGACACTCATGCCGCTGGCACTGGCCGGCGGCTGCAGTTCAATACCGTGCCCTTCGGTATTGGGTTTGAAATATACATCACTGATGTTGAGCCCGATTTCTTCTGCCGCCAGCTGGCAATATGAAGTAGCGGCGTTGAGCCCATGATCCGGGAATTGTCCAGATATTTCAGCTTTCATGCTGTAGGCAGTCATACCCGAACCAGGAGACATTACAATCAGGACAGCCCCATCAAAGGTCATATCCGTCCAGGAATGGTCCCAAGAGAAAGCAAGCCCGTGTTTGCGTCCATCAGGCAGTGTTTTTGTACCGGCCTTGTGCCAGACGTTATCGAAATCTATCGCCTGCTTGGCTACTGCAACGCATTCTGCCAGACTGTCGCGATCGGGGAAGCCCTGCTCACGCTTGAGATTTTGGATAAATTCCATTCCATGTCCATGTACGCCATCGTTCTTTAACGCCAATTCAGTTGGATCCATTTCCAGTTCTGCCGCGACATGGCTGAAAGTCAGGTTTAACCCGGCAGCAGCAACCCTCTGCTCAGACCGGCAGCAAAAAGCAGTCGGGCGGTTTACCCAGGCACCTTCATAATTGGTCAGAAGGTTGGGTATACGAGTGTTTTCTTCCATATGGGTGACACCGCATTCGTATGTAGTCTGGTTATAATGCGAGTCAGTCTGGACAGCAGTGATAGTGCCATCGTTTTTGAACCCGATTTTAAACTTCTCAAACCCAGCATCATTCGACATACAGTAGAAGTTGCTCTGAGACGTATCCATCAAGATCTTTACAGGCGTGCCATTCATGATCTTTGAGAGTACACCCCCGAGGAATCCGAACATGAGTGAAATCGGGTAACCATGGCCAAAGGCACCGCCATGAAATATGGGATGGTCATAAGCATTGAGAGCTCCGGTGGCATTCATCGCCAGCGCCTTTGCCGGCAGCTGGCCGGGGCATGCAGCTTCCAGATGGTCCTCTTTGAAAACAAAACTTCCCGACATAGGTTCAACCCGGGCATGGTTTTCGGCTTTGTAGGTGGTAAACTCGATTATTTTGTCAGCTTCTTCAAATCCCTGCTGAACATCACCGAGCTTGTTTCCTACCGGGCCGACCTGTGCTCCTGTAGGGCCGGTATTACGGTTGCTGCTGGGATTCGATGGTGATGTCATCGACCGGAGGTTATAGCATAAAGGTGCCCCCTCTTTCAGAGCGTCTTCACATTCGAGCACGAATGGCAATACTTCCCATTCGATATCTATCATGCGGAGCGCATCCTGGGCAACTTCATCGCTTACAGCTATGACAGCAACCCCCATTGGCTCGCCTTCAAATCTTCCCTGTTGCGGAACAACCCAAACCGGGATGAGGGGATGATCTTTATCATCGTATCTGACAATTCTTCTCACTCCGGGATATACTTCTGCCTTGCTGGTATCCATACTCTTGATTAAAGCATTGGCATGAGGGCAGGCTAAAACTCTGGCATACAGCGTGCCGGGGAAGGTAAAGTCTCTGCCAAACATGGCAGTACCACTGACTTTCTCCCAACCATCGCGGCGGCGTAGCCCGGTTTTTCCAACATGATTAAATTCCTTGTTCCAGTTAGGATCACATTTACGGTTTGGATGGCTGACTCTTGGTGTATAATCCATGTTTATGCACCTCCTTTAACATTGGCAGCTTCAAGAATGGCATCAATATGAGCTGGATATGTTCCACACCTGCAAAGGTTGCCACCCAATGCGTTTCTGATATCCGCTTCGGTAGGATTGGGGTTATTTTCTAGGAGTGCTTTGGCGGTTACCAGAAATCCCGGAGTGCAGTAGCCGCATTGCATGCAATGATTTTTGATATAAGCTTCGATCAGGGGGTGTTTGCTGTTGGCAATACCATATGCTGTTTCTATCACGGCCCCATCACAGGTTGAAGCCAGGGTTAAACAGGAAAGGATAGGCCTTCCGTCCATAAGAACACTGCACGAACCACAGGCACCCCGGCCGGAGCACATTTCCTTGATATCGACAAACTCAAGTTTGTCATGGAGTAATTCACGAAGAGTCCAGTGCGGTTTGACATGTATATCGGTATATTCATTACCGTTTATTGTGAGGTTTATGGTATCTTTCTTTGCTTCTGTTTCAGAGTGATCGGCATCGAAATGGGCCTTGAGCGCAGCCAGTGAATCGAACTCCTGGCTGCAAACAGGACAGGTGTATTTGGTTATCGTAACGGTATTATCTGCCGCAGTCTTGGTTACGGTACTTGTAGTGCCCGGCGCTGTGGTCGTTATGGTTTTGGTAACCTCAACTTCTTTTCCGCAAGCAGAAAGAAAGAAAGCAGAAGATACAGCTGTGCCTCCTACAACGATGCCGGCGTCTTTGAGAAACTGCCGGCGGGAAATATTTCCTGGTTGGCGATTATTATCTTTTTCTTCCACCATCAATGTCTCCTTTATAAAATTGTTTTGTTAATCTATTGAATTCCTGTGGCGTTATTTATCCATCTAACCTCCTTCTGGTACTTGAAGTTATGCGATATCAAACCGGATTAGCCGTTACTTATTTTTCGGCTGTAGATGCTGCTTTTCCTGCTATTTACATCTGACCACATATCCACCAGCTGGCAAAGAAAACCGTCATAGCACTGTCCCGGAGCCCGGCATTTGTCCAACCTGGTTTTGGTTGACTGCTTGAGCCCGATTGTGCTTCTGGGTTCATTTATGCTCATTTCTTTCACTCCTCTCTTGTCTTAATATTTGTACCCGCGTGCAAGGCATAT
>JAQWDO010000082.1 GCA_028705415.1 Dehalococcoidales bacterium | reverse complement strand
CGCTTTTATCCAGCTTTTCGACTTCTCTATCATCGGCAACCGTATCTTTCCTTACCAGGACTACGTCAGGGTCTATTCTCAGCAGTTCCTCGATGTTGATCGTTCCCCCGACCCTGGGAGTTGAAGCATTAGCAATGTTCGGAAATATCTCAACCAGCAGAACATCTCTCTGCAAGCCGCCGGGTACTCCTACCAGGTCGTTCCCGCTGCCAAGCAGGCAGACTGCATACCCGGCAAATGAATATAAAGCAGCTATTTTCTCAACCTTTTCAGGGACTTCCACTGTTCGTCCGATGCTGTCAGTAACCGTGATGGTTTCAATGTTTTCATCCGGTGTCGTAGTTACAGCGGGGGTGTTACTGCATGCGCCCAGCAGGAAAACTGCCAGTACCGAGAGTAAAATGATGGTTCTTCTCAATTGAATCATTTCTCAATCCTCCTCCGCATCTATTAAAAAGTCTCCAGTGGCACTATCTGCCTGAGAGTCTCATTCTTCCATGTATAAGAGATGATCTTGGATTTAATGTTGAAAACATGCTCCATGTTTTCTTCCGTTAATACTTCAAGAGGGTTTCCCTTAACAGAAATATTCCTGTTGTTCATCAAGGCCAAGCCAGATTGGACCCCGGTGCCTTCAAAGTAAAAAGCGTGATTGGGGAAATGAGTGGCCATTATTATGGTCAGACCTGAGTCCTTAACCAGGTTGACGATAGTTTCCAGGAAGTTAAGTTCGTTGCGGAAATCGAGATGGGCTGTCGGCTCGTCCATTATCAGAATAGGGGTTTGCTGGGCGAGCGCTCTTGCCACAAGAACCAGTTGTGTTTCTCCGCCGCTCAGTTGGGTGTATGGCCTGTCTCTGAACTCGGCGATGCCAACTTTCTCCAGGGCTTCCTCGGCTATTTTACGGTCAGCAGGAGAAGGCGGAGAAAATGTAGCGGTATGCGCAGTCCTCCCCATCAGGACGACATCAATCGCCTTGTATGGAAAAGGTTTTTCATGGGATTGGGGTATATAGGCTGCCACTTTTGCAACCTCGGATGGTTTCATACCTCTTACATTTCTGTTGCCAAGGGATATCTGGCCGTTAGAAAGCGGCAAAACTCCCAGCATGCATAAAATAAGCGTTGATTTGCCGCAGCCGTTCGGGCCAAAAAGGCAAAAAACTTCACCGGCGTTTATCTCGAGATCTATATTTTCAAACACGTTCTCCCGTCCGTAGGAAAAAGTCGCATTTCTTACATCTATTATTCCCATTCTTACCAGCCCCTCGCTTTGGTTCTTCGGATGAGGTATATAAAGAAAGGGCCGCCGATGAGGGAAGTAAGGATCCCGAGTGGTATTTCCGAACCGGTAAGGGTTCTGGCGATGTTATCTACAATCACCAGGTATCCGGCACCGAGGGAAATTGTAACCGGGATAAGCGCTTCGTTATTGTTGCCGACCAGCATCCTGCCGATGTGTGGTATCACCAGGCCTACCCAGCCGATAACCCCGCTTACACAAACCGCTCCGGCAGTAGCCAGTGTTGCAAAAAATATTGCCAGGCTTTTGGCAATAAACACGTTCAAGCCTAGCGCACGAGCTTCAATATCCCCAAGTGATAATACGTTCAGCCTCCACCTCATCAGCAACAATCCGACGACTCCTATTAACATGGGAATGGCTGCTATAACGATGTCAGTGAATCTGGCAGAAGCCAGGCTGCCCATTAGCCAGAAAACGATGCTGGGCAGTTGGTCAAAGGGGTCTGCGATGTATTTCAAAAGCGAGATAAGCGCCGAGAATATCGAAGATACCACCACTCCGCCCAGTACCAGCATAACTGTGGGAGTTGCCTTGTAGGTGGTTCCGATCAGATAGCTGAGTATTACTGCCAGCAGGCCGAAGGCAAAGGCAAAAAGGTAGATGAAAAATGTCTGGCCATCAAACATGATTATCGCCAGTGCTGCGCCAAACCCCGCGCCGGAAGTAACTCCAAGAATGTTGGCGCTGACCAGCGGGTTTCTGAACATCCCCTGGAAAGATGCGCCGCTTACCGCCAGGCTGGCTCCAACCATGGCACCCAGTATTGCTCTTGGCAGACGTACGTCCCATACTACGGTTATATGCGTAGCAGGAATATCCGCCTGCACCAGCCCCATTCTAAAACCCAGTGTGGTAAAAACCTCGGAAACAGATAACGGGTATCTGCCGATAAACAGGGACACCAGAATTATTAAAACGGGTCCGGCTACAAGCAGCGCAATCAAAACCGGTTTTTTAAATACTGGTTTATTCAATAATGGTTATTTTGGTCACCTGGTTGATCCAGTGTTTGGGGCCGCGGTTATGGTTTACAAATTTTATCGGGCCTTCTTCTGAATCCAGCGTTTCACTGTTTACCATCCAGGCAAAACCGGTTTTTTCAGCCTCGATCCTTGTGGGGTCGAGTTCAGTGCTGGAACCATCAGCACCTTCTACCGATATCACCGCAAAATCCTCCACTTCGTAGTAATCCAGGAGGTCATAAAGAAGGATGCCGCGCCAGGTGTCTTCGCCAAGCATGTTATCTCCATCTTTCATGGCAGCAACCATATCTTTGGGGCCGATCTCGGCTGCATCCTCATTGGTAAACTGGTAAGTGTCCTGCCCGATTATTTCAACGGTAAAGTTCCATTCCCCAATATCCTCTGTATTAGTGCAGCCTGCAATACCAAGAACCATTCCAAGTGCAGCAACAGTAAGTAATAACCTTGATTTCATCAGCTCTGCTCCTTTTTTCTTTCATATAGTCGAAATACCCCGGATTCCAGTTTGGTTTACCCAACAAAATAAGGCGCTTCTGGAAAGAAGCGCCTTTAATCAACAGTGACCAAATTCTCCTTTCCGAACCGGGAGGCGCCACCGTTTCCAGTAACACCCTAACGGCCTTCATCCATAGGCTGGTAACCATTAGGTTTGAAGGCTCGAAGAATTCAATATTTAATTAGTGGGTTTAGTTTAATATGACAATTGGGAGATGTCAAGGTTTTATATAGTATTATATATTTCAATCAAGCGTATTGACTTTTAATTCAGGTTGTGGAAAAATATTCGACGCTGACGCAAGTTAATTAGCGTAGCTCTTCGAGCCGTTTCTTCTAAAGCCGGATCGGTTATGGGAAGCGGCCGTTGGGTCGGTTACGATCCAAAGGGTAGTGAGGGAAACCTCGTTGCCTCCCGTATTTGGAAAGGAGAGCAAATGAAGGGAAAAATTTGCATGCACGGAGTGCTGGATTTATGAATTCGGCGCTCTTTTTTTGTTCTCCGAGTTCCAGCAGGCAGTTGGCCTAAATGTGGTTTGGCCGTTATAGAGCTCGCTGGTCTTTCTTGAGTCAAGCAAGAAATAGGAGGAATGTATGAACTTTTTTACCAGGTCCCGTCTAATTGCTCCGCTAGTTACAGCCCTCATGATTGCAGGCATAGCTGGATGCACACCGAGTGACACTACGGTTGTTCTGACCGTTGCCAAGGACGGCACAACCAAAGAGTACACTATGACCCAGTTGAAGAAAATGGAGGCTGTGGATGGTACCGGCGGCACGCTCTCTTCTACCGGAAAAGTGTCCGGTCCGAGCGACATAAAAGGTGTGGGAATTGATTCTTTGCTTGAAGAAGTTGGTGGTCTGGAAGAGGGTGAAGCTATCAGGGTAGAAGCCGAAGACGGTTATTCAATGACTATCTCCCAGTCGCAAATTGCTGAAGATGATTTTATTGTCTTCGATGCGGTTACCAAAATGGAAACCAGCCATGGGGATCTTACCCTTCTGGCTATTTATGAACAAGACGGGGAGCCACTTGCAGAAGGTTCCGGCCCGCTTCGGCTTGGTATAATCAGCGATGAAGGCACTGTAACCGAAGGCCATTGGTGGATAAAATGGATCGTGCGTATTGATGTTATCGATTACCAGGAGCCATGGACGCTTGAGCTTATCGGGCACAGCACTGCGAGCATTGACAATGAGGAATTTAATGAAGGTGCCGGTTTCAGTTTCGCTGAGTGGACGGATGATGACAACAGGGTATGGAAAGGGATACCGGTCAAAAGTCTTCTCGGGTTGATCGATGATGATGATCCGTCATCATTCAACGAGCAGCTGGCAAATGCCGGTTATGAAGTCGAGTTTAAGGCTGGCGATGATTACAGCAAGGTTTTTACCAGCGCTGAAATTATGGCCGGAACAGACTGGATAATCTCCCATATGCGAGATGGTGAAGAAATGCCGGAAAACCAGTGGCCCTTACGCTTTGTGGGAAGTAATTTGAGTAAGGGTCAGATGGTTGGCGCACTGGCAAGTATAAAAATCATTTTTCCATAAAAAATAACAGACAGACGGGAACTTTGTTCCCGTCTGTTTCCAGGTGAGGCATATGTTTTTTTCCAAGAGATCGTTTTATTTTTCATTGAT
>JAQWDO010000081.1 GCA_028705415.1 Dehalococcoidales bacterium | reverse complement strand
TTCAACGTGAATGCTATTTATAACTGGGACGAAACTACCAGAACTTCGGTTATCACCGGATACCGGGTTGCCAATACGGTAAGCGTAAAAATTCGTGATATAGAAAATGCCGGTGGTATTATAGATAATGTGGTAGCAGCCGCCGGGAAAAACGCCCGTATCAATGGGATATATTTCACGGTAGAAAATCCGGAGCAATACTACGATCTCGCTCGTGAAAGGGCAATGAACGATGCCAAACACAAAGCTGAACAGATGGCTTCTCTTGGAGGCGCCCAGCTTGGCAAACCCACCTATGTAACAGAGGGCAGTTCCTATTACCCGCCGGTAGTGCGGTATGACAAAGCTTATGCTGAAAGCGATGGCAATGCGCCAGCCACCCAGATTTCTGCTGGAGAACAGGAAATCATAATAAACGTACAGGTTGTTTATTCCATACAGTAAGTTCTTGGTATCGGGGATGACCCGGGTTTTAACCCGGGTCATCCTTTATTAGGGCTTTTCGTTAGCCGTGTCGTCCAGAGAAGGGCTTCCAATCCCCTTGCCCATTCTGAGAAGGGCTATTTAATCACCATGTCATCCAGAGGCAGTTTACTGCCGAAGGATCTTCCACTTAATAGAGCCCCTCGTAACATACGCAGTGTTTGCAAGAAGACGGCAATCAACACAGCAGAAAGCATTTGCAGGTATTAGAAACGTGGTGATAGAATCTAACTGTGAAGCACATGCAGGAAGCCCTTTCCCTGGCCAGGATTGCTCTTGGCGATGTCAGTCCTAATCCGGCTGTAGGAGCGGTTGTAGTTAAGGGAAACGAAGTTATCGGGAGGGGGTACACTCAACCTCCCGGGCAGGCTCATGCAGAAATAGTTGCCTTGCGCCAGGCTGGCGAAGCTGCAAGGGGGGCAATATTATATGTAACCCTCGAGCCTTGTTGCCATTATGGCAGAACTCCTCCCTGTACCGAAGCCATTATTAATGCCGGTATATCCGAGGTGCATGTTGCCTTGATTGATCCGAATCCGGCAGTCAATGGTAAAGGGCTGGATTGCCTGGAACAGGCCGGAATTCGAACAGTGCTTGGCGAAGGCAAAGAGGAAGCCGGAGAGATCGTTGAAGCTTATGCCAAATTCATCACTACCGGCATCCCGTTTGTTACTGCCAAGTTCGCTATGAGCCTTGATGGCAAAATTGCCACTTCCGGCGGGGACTCGAAGTGGATTTCCAGCGAATCTTCCCGGAATTACTCTCACAGTTTGCGAAATCAGCATGACGCCATCATGGCTGGGATTAATACAGTCTTGAAGGATGATCCCCGGCTCACTGTGAGGTGTGGAGAAGAGGGGGCAGGAATTTCACGCAAACAGCCGGTCAGGATTATCATAGACAGTTATGGAAGAACTCCTTTAAACGCCCGGATCCTTTCCGAGGCAGGAAAGACTATTATTGCGGTTGGCGGTGAGGTTTCCATTCAGAGAAAACAGCAGCTTGTGGAAAAAGGCGCTGAACTTTTGGAGCTTAATGTGATCAATGGTTTTATTGATCTTAAGCAGCTGGTTAAAGAGCTTGGAAAAAAAAGTATCACCAGTATAATGGTTGAAGGGGGAGGTTCTGTGCTGGGGTCTCTCTTCGACCAGAAGATAGTCGACAAAGTGGTTTCCTTTATTGCGCCGGTTATAATTGGAGGGGAGAATGCAAGATCTCCGGTTGGTGGGCAGGGGGTGGATATGATATCGGAGGCTTACCGTCTGGTTAATGTTAAATATACCCATTTCGAAAACGATATAATGGTTAGCGGGTATTTGAGGTAGTTTTATGTTTACCGGCATTGTGGAAGAAACCGGAGCGCTGTCTGCAAGGCAGGCCAACCGACTGACGTTTAAAGCCGGTAAAGTTCTTGCTGGGCTGGAGATTGGCGATAGCATAGCAGTAAATGGTATCTGTCTTACAGTTACGTCGTTTGATCAAAGAAGCTTTACAGTTGAAGTAATGCCGGAAACACTGAAGCGTTCCAACCTTGGTTTAATTGAAACTGGCAGCAGGGTGAACCTGGAAAGAGCACTAACCCTGACGCGCCCTCTCGGCGGCCATTTTGTTCAGGGTCATGTAGATGGTACAGGGCGTGTGACGTCGGTTGCCAGAATTCCCGGAGCTACAATTATTAAGCTGTTTGCGCCTCCTCACGTAATGCGTTACATTGTAGACAAGGGTTTTATCGCGGTTGACGGTATCAGCCTTACGGTTGTTGAACAAGCTCAGGATGAAATTACACTTTCAATTGTAGGCCATAGCCTCGCCAATACTACACTGGGCATAATTAAAGAAGGGGACACGGTGAACCTGGAAGCCGATATACTGGCAAAATACGTGGAAAAATTTACCGGAAAACCTGGCTCCGGAATAAGCCTGGAATTCCTGTCCGAGCATGGTTTTACAGCAGAATAAAAAGGGGTTGAATTATGGCGCTTGCCACTATCGAAGAAGCACTGAAAGATATCAAGGAAGGCAAACTCATTATAGTCGTAGATGACGAGAATCGTGAAAACGAAGGCGACCTTCTGATTGCGGCCGATAAAGTTACACCCGATGCTATCAACTTTATGATTAAACATGCCCGGGGGCTGGTTTGTATGCCTTTAACCGGCCAAAGGCTGGATGAGCTGAATATTCCAATGATGGTAAACCAGAACACGTCCGCCCATTGCACTGCTTTTACAGTATCGATTGAAGCAAAGCATGGAGTAACCACTGGTATTTCTGCCCATGACCGGGCACAGACCATCAAAACGGTGATCGACCCAAAGACTACCCCTGATGATATTGCCCGGCCGGGGCATATTTTCCCTCTCCGTGCTAAAGATGGCGGTGTTTTAATAAGAGCCGGACATACCGAAGCTGCTATTGACCTGGTGAGTCTGGCTGGCCTTTATCCCGCGGGAGTAATTTGTGAAATCTTAAACAGTGATGGCACCATGGCCAGAATGCCGCAGCTTGAAAAAATAGCTGCCAGACATGATCTTAAAATAGTCAGCATTGCCGATCTCATCGCTTACCGGATGCACCATGAAAAGCTTATAAGAGTGGTTACCACTACCAGGCTGCCTACCAGATATGGAGAATTCCAGGCAATTGCCTATGCCAGCCAAACCGATGACGGTGAGCATCTGGCTCTCGTATACGGAGATATCAATACTGATGAGCCGGTACTGGTACGGGTGCATAGCGAATGTCTTACCGGCGATGTACTGGGATCTCGCAGATGTGATTGCGGCGAGCAGCTGGATGAGTCTATGAGGCGGATCGTTAAGGAGGGGAGAGGCGTTCTCCTTTATATGCGGCAGGAAGGGAGAGGCATTGGCTTTCATAACAAGCTGAGAGCCTACGCCTTGCAGGATGAGGGGCTGGATACAGTAGAAGCCAATATTTGCCTCGGGTTTAAAGACGACCTGCGTGATTATGGGACCGGTGCGCAGATACTGGCTGATTTAGGTTTACATAAAATTATTTTGCTCACCAATAATCCCCGGAAGGTTGTCGGTTTGGAAGGTTATGGTTTGACGGTAGTCGAAACCATGCCTATAATAATCCCGCCCAACGAACACAACCGCCGGTATCTGGAAACCAAGCAAGAAAAGATGGGCCACCTGTTAAAAATTGAAAAAGATACGCAGTAATACTGGTATCGCAAAAAAGGAGAAGGGAATATGGGCAAGAGTTTTGAGGGTAACCTTGATGGCAGTGGATTAAAAATTGCTCTTGTAATATCACGGTTTAACGAATTTATCACCACCAAGCTTCTGGATGGAGCAATGGATGGGCTGGTGCGTCATAAGGTAAGCAAAGAGGATATCGATATTGCCTGGACCCCGGGTGCCCTGGAAATTTCTCTGGCTGCCCAGAATCTGGCTCGCAAAGGCGAGTATAATGCCATCGTCTGCCTTGGTGCAGTAATCAGGGGAGGCACACCCCATTTCGATTATGTGGCTACCGAGCTCAGCAAAGGCATTGCCAAGGTTTCTCTGGATAGCGGGATTCCAGTTATCAATGGGGTGATTACCAGCGACAATCTGGAGCAAGCCATAGAACGCGCAGGTTCCAAGATGGGTAACAAGGGTTTTGCTGCGGCTTCGAGTGCCATTGAAATGGCTAATCTTGTGAAGGCAATGTCCTAGCCTGTAATCTTGTAGACCCTGTCTCCCTTGCGAACCCTGTCCGGGACCTTGATGCCTACCGATTGTCCTATGCCGGCTTTTTCCACGCTGGCGTGCTCGATCTGCATTTCCTGCACAATGATTTCAAGATCTGTGGTATGACCGAGGATGCGGACCGTATCTCCCTTGTTCAACTCTCCGGTAAGATCGATCCCGGCAACCATAGGGTGTGAGAAGTAATCCGATACGCAGCCAATTTCGATTTCAGCCACTTTCCCATACCTCCCTTACT
>JAQWDO010000080.1 GCA_028705415.1 Dehalococcoidales bacterium | reverse complement strand
ATTTAAAGTGGCATCACGGTTTAATATGTTTATTATCTCCAGGCTGTGACGCTGACCGATTTCAAAATCAACCGGGTCATGCGCAGGGGTGACTTTAACTGCTCCGGTACCAAAATCAGTAGCTACCACATCATCTGCAACCACAGGGATAATTCTTCCCGCAATTGGCAACACCAGTTTTTTCCCAATAAACCCGGTAAAACGTTCATCTGCCGGATTTATCGCAACAGCAGAGTCTCCCAGCATGGTTTCCGGGCGTGTGGTTGCAATCATCAGGAAATTATCTGGCTCACCGCTGACGGGATAGCGAACATAATAAAGATTACCCGCCAGTTCCTGATGATTGACCTCAAGATCAGAAAGAGCGGTTGCGCATCTCGGGCACCAGTTGGTAATACGCTCGCCCCGGTATATCAGGCCTTCTTTATACAGGTTGTAGAACGTTGTTCTTACCGCTTTGCAGGGGCCTGGATCAAGGGTAAACACTTCCCTTGACCAGTCGCAGGAAACCCCCAGCCTCGTATGCTGGCGGGTGATAGCGCCGCGGAACCGTTCCACCCACTCCCAGGTACGCCTCAAGAACTCTTCCCGGCCGATCTCGTGCCGGTTAAGGCCTTCCCTGGCAAGCTGCTTTTCCACCATAACCTGGGTAGCAATACCGGCATGGTCAACTCCGGGGAGCCACAAGGTAGGATCCCCCTTCATGCGATGCCACCGAATCATAATATCCTGCAGTGTTGCCGTCAGTGCATGGCCTACATGCAGTTCGCCGGTAACATTGGGTGGCGGCATGATGATGGTAAAAGGAGTCTTGTCCGGGTCGACCGCCGGTTTAAAATAGCCATTTTCCAGCCAGAACTGATACCAGCGGTGTTCGCTATCGGCCGGGTTATAAGCTGTTGGCATTTGGCGGCTTTGCTTTTCAGTCATATATCATCCTCACCTTGAATAAAACATGAATCTATATTGTACATTCTACCCAAATGGTTTTGCATCCTGCCAATCAGCAGGCGAAATTTGGGAACAAGTCGCAAGATAAATTTAATCGATCGAAAGCAAACGCTCCCGACCAACCGGAAAAACCAAAAATTCAGCAGCCTGATCCGGGCAGGCCGATTGACTTAACCGCGTCCAGTATCCGGTGGGCAAGAATACTCTTGGGCATCAAAGAAAGCTTTTCGATTTTGCCGTCTTTGTATAACAGGCTTACCCGGTTGCTGTCAGCACCGAAACCACCACCCGGCTGGGTAACATCATTTGCTACTACCAGATCGAGGCCTTTGGATAACAGTTTATCACGGGCGCCTTTCTCCAGATTTTCAGTTTCAGCGGCAAAACCAACCCGGATAAATTTTCCCTTCGCCTGGGACAAGATATCAACAGTAGAAACCAGATGTATATCCAGTTCGTGCACACCTTTTTTAATCTTGCTGCCATGTGTTTCTGCCGGACGGAAATCAGCGACCGCAGCTGCCATAATCAGGCAATCAGCATTTTCCACAGCCCGGTTGACTGAAGAAAGCATCTCCCGGGCAGTTTCAACATATTCCACATCAATTCCAACAGCTTCGTCCGACGGTTCACAGGTTGTAACAAGCGTAACCATGGCTCCCCGGTCCCGGGCGGCTTGAGCCAGAAAATAGCCGGTTTTCCCGGATGAACGGTTGCCCAGAT
This sequence comes from Dehalococcoidales bacterium, assembly GCA_028705415.1. Lineage (GTDB taxonomy): Bacteria > Chloroflexota > Dehalococcoidia > Dehalococcoidales > CSSed11-197 > CSSed11-197. The sequence continues at coordinate 2,849 of JAQWDO010000080.1, read as the reverse complement.
AACGTACCGGGTCCAGAGGTTCCCGGGTACCTCCCGAGGTTATTACAATATTCTTACCGGCAAGGTCTCCACCTTTACCCATTACCCATTTTACAGTACCAAGAATGATTCCGGTATCTGCCAGCCTTCCCCTGCCATAATCCCCGGAAGCCAAATGACCCTCTCCCGGCTCAACAATAATAAAACCAAGATCCTCGAGCCTTGTTATATTTTTCTGCGTTACAGGGTTTTCATACATGGCAGTATGCATGGCAGGCGCAATAACAACCGGAGCATGCCTCGCCAGGACCAAACATGAAAGCATATCATCAGCAAATCCGCCGGCAATCTTGGCGATAATGTTGGCAGTAGCAGGAGCGATCAGGATACAATCCGCTTTTTCTGCCAGGGAAATATGGTTTACGCCGGGTTGGTTTTCCCAGAGGCTGGAAAGCGCCTTTTTTCCGGTAATACTTTCAAATGTCAAAGGCGTTATAAACCTGGCAGCTGATTCGGTTAAAACTACGCTGACCGCCGCACCCGCCTGGGTGAGCTTTGAAGCAATATCAGCTCCCTTGTAGGCAGCAATACTGCCGGTTATTCCCTGAACAATTTCTTTTCCTTCCAGCATATTTTCTCTCCCGATTAACGATACCAGCAGACTATCCTGGTACCTCTACGTTCATTTTGTGAACCAGTTTAAGACCGGTAAGAGTCAGATCGGTATTAATTATATCTATCACGCCGGTTTCCCGGGCTATTGTTGCAGACAATCCGCCTGTCGCTACTACGACAGCTTCATGCCCCAGTTCGGTTTTTATGCGTTTTACCATGCCTTCCACCATAGCCGCATGGCCAAAAACAAGGCCGGAACGCATTGCTGCAACCGTATTGGTTCCAATGGCTTTTTCAGGCCTTGTAAGTTCTACACGGGGAAGCACAGCAGTGCGGTTGTATAGAGTTTCGACCCCGGTTTTAAGCCCCGGAGCAATTGCTCCGCCAAGATAATCGCCATCTGCACTTATCACATCAAATGTTGTGGTGGTTCCCATATCGATTACTATTACTGCCCCGGTATAAAGAGAGTGTGCAGCAACAGCATTCACTATTCGGTCGGCCCCAACTTCCCTGGGGTTATCCATGCGGATTCTTATGCCGGTTTTAATTCCGGCGCCAACGGTCAGGGGTTTGACACCGGCTACTCCTGCCAGCATTTGTTCAAAAACCCCGGTCAGCGGCGGAACTACACTGCACACAGCTGCATCTTGCAAGCTTTTTGTGCTGATTTCACAACCGGAGAGAAGCTGATTTAACAATATCCGATATTCATCCGTGGTACGATTGATTACCGTAGCTGTACTCCAGCGAGCTTTGAGGCTATCACCTTCAAATACGCCCCAGTTGGTTTCGGTATTACCGATATCTATTACAAGCAGCATACTTATTGCTCCATTTCCCTTGCTGAATCCAAAGATTTGATAACTTCCGGTATATATGGCAAAAGGTCACTTGCCAGTACTCCTATTGTACCGCTTTCCCTGGCTGCAGCAACACCTGCCTGAGAATGGAGATGAACGCCTAACCACGCTGCTTCAAACCTGTTAAGTCCCTGAACAAGCAAACCGGCAATAATACCTGCCAGCACGTCTCCGGTGCCGGCAGAAGCAAGTGCCGGATTAGAGCAAGGGTTGACCATTACCGATCCATCCGGGCTGGCTATTACTGTATAGGCTCCTTTCAATACCACAACCTGATTCCATTCCCGGGCTTTTCTCAAAGCTATCCCGATACGGTCCTTCTGGACAAGCTCGACGCTTGTTTCGCACAAGCGGCCCATTTCCCCCGGATGCGGGGTAAGTATAGAACCCGGGGGCAGGTTCTTGTACCAATCGGGAATTCCCGCAAGGAGATTTAATCCATCTGCATCCAGTACCAGTGGCAGATTATTTTTCCTTGCACTTTCGATAAGAAGCCGCAGCATCTCTCCGGCTTCCCGGGTTTGCCCCATGCCACAGCCAGCCAGCAGTGCCGAATATCCCCCAATGGCACTCGAAACTTTTTCAGCCGCTTGCCTGTCAATTATTCCGGGGGTTAATTCATCCAAAGGCAGATAAGTTGCCTCCGGAAGCCGGGAAACAATCCCCTGCTGAAGACTGCGGGGCACAGCCAGTGTAACCAGCCCGGCACCTGACCGGGCTGCTCCGGCTGAAGATAAGTAAGCAGCACCAGGGTATTTATCTGATCCTGCAACCACCAACAACCTGCCGAAAGTACCTTTATGAGCATTAGAAGAGCGCCGGGGGAGCACGCGGGAAGCTGACTTCTGATCGATAAGGTTCCTTTCCCCGGGAATCAAAACACCAGCCGGAATTCCGATATCCAGTACAGTAATTTTACCGGCTACCGGTATGGCTGCATCAGAATTATACAACCCAATCTTGGGGTAACCCAGCGTCAGGGTGCGATCGGCAATAAACGCAACCGGGTCAATTGCACCCGTATCACTATCTACTCCGGAAGGAACATCAATCGCAACAGTGAGGAAAGAACCGCAACCGGATTTGAATGAATTTACAGCACCCAAAATAGTCTTAAAATCACCACCAATCGGTCGGCTGCGGCCGGTTCCAAAAAAACCATCCAGACAAACGTCAGTATTCAGCAGCTGTTTTCTGAAATCTGGTATGCCTTCCAGTAAACAGGCACCGGCTTCCATGGCAAGCCGCAAATTGTTTTCGTTGGAAGGGTTTCGTGCCGGAATTACCAGAAAAACCTGCTCCCCGGAGCGTGAAAGATGCCTGGCAGCCACCAGACAATCACCGCCATTATTGCCGGGTCCAACCAGCAGCATTATCCTCTTGCTACTGATA
>JAQWDO010000079.1 GCA_028705415.1 Dehalococcoidales bacterium | reverse complement strand
GCTTCTTCCGATCTGATCATTCGTGAACTGAGGGAACGGCGGCCCATTGCGGAACTGGAAGCCGACTTAAAAGAATTGATAGGCCATACTGCTTTCGAGGTGTCAGCAGGTGTTGGTATAGGGATAGGAATTGCCTTTTTGTGGGTTTTTATTATTCCGTGACAAATATGGCGGCGAAATGGTCAGGATTCATTTGCCGGCAAGTTCTTTTTCCTCAGCCTTAGCCAGCCTGTTGAAATGAAGAGCGAAATAGCCCCGATCATTATTATAGTTGCTCCGCTGGCGATGTCCAGTAAATAAGATAGCCACAACCCGGCAGTGGTAAAAAATACACCGATGATAACAGCAGCCAGCATCATTTTTTTCAGGCTTCTGGTGTACTGATAGGCAATTGCGGCTGGAATGGTTATCAAGGCTATTACCAGCACTATTCCGACAGCACGGATAAGGACAACAATAGTAAGTGCTATAAGGCATAGCAGAAGCAGGTAGAGAGCGAAAGCCGGGACTCCGATAATACGGGTAAACTCTTCATCAAAGGACAGTGCGCTGAATTCCTTGTAAAACATGAAAACTGTCAGGAGTATTATTCCATCGATAACACACATCAGCAAGATATCGCTGCGTGGAACGGTCAGAATATTGCCGAAAAGGTAGCTGAAAAGATCCGGAGCATACCCAGGTGCCAATCCTATAAAGATTACCCCGAGAGCCATTCCTGTTGCCCAGAGGACACCAATGGAAGTATCCGAAGAGAGCCGGGTTTTTCTGGAAACCGTCCCCATGATTATAGCTGCACCCAGTGAAAAGGCAAGTGCGCCGGTGACTGGATTAAAACCCAGCAGATAACCAAGCCCTATGCCGCCAAAAGAAGCATGGGCAATGCCACCGCTGATTGACACCATGCGTTTTATCACCACGAAACTGCCTATCACGCCGCAGGCAATTGCCGATAATAATCCTGCGATGAGGGCGTTTTGCATGAACTGGTATTGCAGTAGTTCTATCATTATCTTGGATGGTCCTTCAGTACACGGTGAGGGGTTCCATGGGCGATAAGTTCAACCGGGCACTGGTAAGTTGCTTCAAGGTCTTCGCTGGTTAGCTGGCCGGTACCATGGTAGTACAATTTTTTATTCAGGCAGGCGACCTTTTTTACGTGTAAAGACACAGCGCTGATATCATGAGAGACCATTATTATGGCCATCTGCTCATTTAACTGTGCCAGCAGATCGTAAAAACCGGTTTGCACAGCTGAGTCGACATTGGACATTGGCTCATCTAACAGCAGCAGTTTTGGCTCAGTTACCAGTGCGCGGGCTATGAGCACCCTTTGCTGCTGACCGCCGGAAAGCTCGGATATGTGACGTTCCTTCAGATCGAGCATCTCGACTCTCTCAAGCGCTTCGGCAGCTGCCTGGAAATCCTCTTTACGGTAACCTCTTAAAAGTCCTGCATGTTTTAACCTGCCCATGAGAACAACGTTCCAGACGTTAATCGGGAAGTTTCTGTCAAAGCTGCGGTACTGGGCAACATACCCGATTTTACTGGCATTTTTTTTGGGAGGTAAACCCAGGATTTCAACTTTTCCCCTCGATGGCTCTAACAGCCCGAGCATTACTTTAAGGAGGGTGCTTTTGCCGCCGCCATTAGGCCCGATTATGCCGATGAAATCTTTTTCTTCGATAGCGATGCTCACCCCTTCAAGAGCGGCAACGCCATCGTAGTATACCCAGATATTTTCAAGTTTTGCTATTATCGTCATTTGTTTACCGGACATTTATTATTGTCATAATGAATTCTGCAATCAGGTTGTCTGGCTTGCCGCCATTGCTCCATGCATTAGATCAAAAATATTCTGCATGTTTTCGCAGTAGTTTTCGGCAAGAGTATCCAGTGGTTCTACGGTTCCTTCAATTTCGCGGGCTACAGCATCTGCAACATTGGGAGGGAACTGGGGGGATACAAAGATTATCTTTACCTGGTTTTGCTTTGCCTGCTCAATAACATTAACCATGCTCTGTATAGTGGCATCGCTGCCGCCTTCTTCGGCAGCTATCTGGATCAGGCCGTAATCACGGGCAAAATAGCCCATGGATGGGTGCTGAATAATAAACACCCGGTTAACAAGATTGGAAAACCCCTGTTTGAAGGTTTGATGCATTTCATCGAGTTCATTCAGGTACTGGTTGAGATTTTGCTTGTAGTATTCCTCATTGTCTGGGTCGGTTGCAACTATACCATTACAGATATTGGTTGCCATAATACCGGTATTGGTTAGAGAAAGCCAGATGTGCGGGTCATATGAATTATTGTGCTCATCCGGATGCTCTTCACCATGCTGGTGCTCTTCCACCTCAATCAGTTGTACACCTTGCGAGCAGTCTACAAGTAAAATGCCCGGGTTGATTTCCAGCAATTTGCCCAGAAAATTTAACTCGAACTCTATTCCGGAGCCAACCGCGGCGTAAATTTCAGAATTGGTCATAGCTTTCATTTGCGAAGCCGTAGGCTCGTATACATGAGGTGAAGCCCCGGGAGGTATCATGACGGTAACATCCACTTTATCCCCACCGATGGCTTTAACCCACTCTGCCTGTGGCAGAATGGAAACACATACCCCGAGTTTATCAGAGCTTGTATTGTTTTCTTTGCATCCAGCACATGCCAGCAAGGTAACAACCAGCATGATTGCAGTCGGTAAATACAATTTGTGGCAGCTAAGAGTCATGATCAGATTTTTACCCCGGAAGTTTTTATTTTGCCATTCTGGCATTCCGGGCATATGCCTGAGATATCAAAGGTGTGGGAAATTATTTTAAAACCGGTGTGCTCTGAAACACGCTTTTCCAGTTCTTCCAGTTCGCAATTGCCAATATTTACCACAACTCCGCATATTGAGCATACCAGGTGGTGATGATGGCTGCGCGGGCGCCGGAGCAGATAACCTGATCTCCCGGTTTCCAGATTCAGGCGGCAGATGAAGCCGGCTTTCTCAAGAGCATCCAGCGTGCGGTATATGGTTACCAGAGAAATATTCCTCGAACGGATACTGACCTTTTCAAATATCTCAAGTGGAGTCATATGGTTATAGGTTGAATGGAGGGCTTGTATAACAGCACGTCTCTGGGGGGTTAATTTATATCCCTCATGCTTGAGTGCGGATAAAATATCTTTGTAATTGTAGTCCATTTAAACGATAGATGAAAATAATTTTCATTTATTATAGCGCAAGAAAAATGTATGTCAAAATTATGGAATAGATTTACTGAGCTTGTTTTTTAAGTCTTGTTCTGCGATAGATAATAATTGCCAGGCAGATAATAAATGTAAATATGGCTATCCAGCGGGCGGTTGGGAACCCTGCGATTGTCCAGACTTCTATCTTCATCCCTTCAAGGATAAATCTGCCAACCGAATAATACATGAAATACGCTATAGTGACTTCGCCATCGAGCAGCTTCTTCCCGTATTTGCGGTTGATAAAAAACAGGATTGCAAAACCGAGCAAGTTCCAGAGTGATTCATAAAGGAACAGGGGATGAAAATGTGTATAACCTTCGAAGCCCGGAAGACGGTTGGCCGGATCTATGTATATACCCCAGGGCAGGTCGGTAGGGTAGCCGTATAGCTCCTGGTTGAAGAAATTACCCCAGCGCCCGATTGCCTGAGCCAGTATCAGCCCCGGAGCGATAATATCCATCCAGCGCAGAGGTGGCAGTTTTTTCCAGGCGCAGTAAACAAGGACACCGACTGCACCGCCAATTATTGCTCCGTAAATACCCAGGCCTCGCCCGCCGATTATTGCTGCCGGGTTCTGGCTGTAGTAACTCCAGTAGTCAATAACATGGTAAAGGCGCGCGCCGATTATGCCAAGAGGAATCACTACCAGAGCCATGTTTATGACGTTATCCAGGTTTTCTCCACGGCGATAAGCCTCGTAAAAAGCATACAGGATTGCCGAAACAATACCCAGCGAAATAAAAATGCCGTAGTACTGGATGGTAACAGGGCCTATGTTGAATGAACTGCTAAGTAACATAAATATTTAGACGATTCTTGAGTACTCAGAATAATAGCAATTATAGATTGAACCGTCAATTTTATCCCTGTTCACATTCCCAAAATGGCGCCTCTGCTATAATAAAAATACTGATGAACCAGAGAACAGTAACTATCGATTACCTGGGCTGCAAGCTGAACCAGGCAGAAGTTGAAGCGCTTAGTATTGATTTTGCCGGAGCCGGGTACCGGCAGGTGCCGCTTGATGAAGAGCCCCGGGTTTGTGTGCTGAACAGCTGTACTGTCACCCATGTGGCTGATCGCAAAACCAGGCAGTGGTTGCGCCGGGCGCGAAGACAGAACCCATCTGCGCTTATTATTGTGACCGGGTGCTTTGCCGAGAGGGCTCCGTTGGAACTGAAACAGATAGACGAAAAAGTCCTTGTACTGGACAACCAGCAAAAAATGGGTATGGTGCGGTGGCTTCTTGAACACAACTATCTGGAAAGCTGCAGCAGCGAGGCTTGTATCTCCGGTGGACTCTCCAAAACTCGCTCTTTCGTACGTATCCAGGAAGGGTGTTCGAACGGGTGCGCCTATTGTATTGTTCCCCTG
>JAQWDO010000078.1 GCA_028705415.1 Dehalococcoidales bacterium | reverse complement strand
TACCTTGGCCCCTTTTTCTGTGAACAACGTACAGTAATAGTATATAATCACACCATGATTATTGATGCACATACCCATATCTTCCCGCCGGAGTTTATCGCTGGCCGGAATGAGTTGTTAACAGACCCTTGCTTTGCAGAAATGTACGCAAATCCGAAGGCGCGCATGGTAACCGCCGATGATCTGGTGGCGAGCATGGATGAGGCCGGAGTTGACGTCTCGGTAGCGGCTGCCATCAATTGGGGAGATTCGGGTTTGTGTTCTTCTCATAATGATTACTTGATTGACGCAGTCAAGCGCTACCCTGGTCGTATTATTGGGTTGGGGATGGTTGTTATCAAGCCGGATGCCAGTTATTTGGTTGAGCTTGATCGTATAAAAAAGGGAGGGCTGGCGGGTATCGGCGAACTCCGCCTCGATATTAGCGGCATTGACTTTGAGGAAGGAAATGAAACTGGCCGGGTGATGGACTATCTGGCAGAGAATGATATGGTTCTTATGATGCACTCATCAGAACCGGTGGGGCATTTGTATCCGGGTAAGGGCAAGCAGACACCTGAATACATATATCCTCTGGTGAAAAAGTACCCGAGCGTAAAAATCATACTCGGGCACCTGGGTGGTGGTTTGCCGTTTTATCTGTTGCAGCCGGAAGTAAAACAGGACTGCCGGAATGTTTATTACGATACCGCTGCTTTGCCGTATCTTTACGAGAGCCGCGCATACCGGCTTTCGGCTGAGCTTGCCGGCGTGGAAAAGATACTCTTTGGGAGCGACTTTCCATTGATGAAACAACAGAGGGCACTGGATTTCCTTGACCGCGCCGCATTAAGTCGGGAGGATAAAGAAAGGGTGCTTGGCCTTAACGCCCGGAATTTGTTTGGGATTAAAGTGGAGTCAGAATAATGGAAAACTTGCGCCTGTTTATTGCCGTAGAACTGCCGGACGATGTCAAGACAGAATTGGGGAATTTGCAGAATAAATTGCAAAATCAGGGTCTCGATGACTTGAAATGGGTTTCTTCGAACAGCCTGCACATAACCCTCAAGTTTCTGGGTTATACCGACAATGAGAAAATTGAAAGTATTAGCAGAAAACTCGATGAAGTATCCCGCCAGTTTAACCCATTTGAAATTGGCTTTAAAAGACTCGGTGCTTTTCCGGCTTTAAGTCGTGTGCAGGTTTTATGGGTTGGGTTAAGTGGAGAATTGGGCAGGCTGCAAATGCTTGCCGGAGAAGTTGAAAATGGAATGGCAGCACTCGGTTTTCCTCCGGAAAAACGCCGGTTTACGCCCCATCTTACTTTGGCAAGGGCCAGGCCCGGGATAATGCCAGCCAGCCAGCAGGCAATAGCTGACGTCATTGGCGCAACGACTTATATTTCTTCGGTGACGGTTAAAGTGGCATCGGTAAGCCTGATGGGCAGCCAGTTGTTCCCAACCGGAGCCGTTTACAGCCGGCTTCATTCAGCGAGGTTAAGGATTGAACCGGAAAAGCTGGCTTATTAATAGTAATATATGCGAATACGATTGACAGCAAACAGGTTTTGGTTTAATCTCTATAACCAGAGTGCGCAGGCACTGTTTGAATGGCAGGAGGAGCCTTAAATGGAAAATTATGGTATCAGGGGACGCTTGACTTCGGCGACTGCTCTAATTACAACCCTTTTTTTGGTAGCCGGTTTGACTGGGGCTTGCGGGACGGGAGATGAAACAACCTCCCCGACTACCAGTCTGCCAACCACTACCATTGCTCCCCATGCGGGGCTGCCCCTGGTCAGCTTTGATACCGGCAGTTTTGCCGGCTCCAACAATTGTGCAATATGCCACTCGCGGCTCCAGGATGAAAGTGGAAATGATGTTTCCATGGATGTCCACTGGCGTTCAACCATGATGGCAAATGCAGCCCGGGACCCGTATTTCCGGGCCAAGGTGAGCACTGAAATCAAAAATGCTCCACATCTTCAGGAAGTAATCGAAGATGTTTGCGCGACTTGCCATACTCCTATGGCCAGGACTCAGGCCAGGGTTGATGGAACGGCTGCGCTGCTGTTCGGGGATGGTTTTTTCAATGTGTCCAATGATCTGCATAAAGCCGGGATAGATGGAGTATCCTGTGTGCTCTGTCATCAGATTCAGTCTGATGGACTTGGCAGTACGGATACTTTTGCCGGAGGTTACATAATTGATACCGCTGCCGTTTCTCCGGACAGGCTCATTTTCTCGCAGTTTGAAGATCCCCAACAGCAGATGATGATGGCCTCTTCCGGGTATAAACCTGTAACCGGCGGTCATTTGAGTGAATCCGGACTTTGTGCTACTTGCCATACAGTAATAACCCCATATATTGATTCGAATGGAGAAATACAGGGTACTTTCCCGGAGCAGGTGCCTTATCTTGAATGGGAGCATTCAAGCTATCCCGGGGACAAGGAATGCCAGACTTGCCATATGCCGTATGCAGACGGTGCAGCAAAGACAGCCAATATGCCGCCCGATATAGATGCCAAAGGTCCATTCAGCCAGCACTATTTTGTTGGTGGCAATACCCATATGATTGAGATTTTACGGGATAATCCGGACGCCTTGTTGGTTACTTCATCAACTGCTCACTTCAACGCTACGATTGACCGGGCAGTCCAGCAGCTTGAAAACAGCACGGCTTCGCTTTCAATTCTGGAATCAGGGTTGAATGGAAAGAACCTTTCAGTAACCGTCAAGGTTAATGACCATACCGGGCACAAGCTGCCTACCGGTTTTCCTTCCCGGAGAGTGTGGTTGCATCTGCAGGTCCTGGATCAAAACGGTAAAGTAGTCTTTGAGTCCGGAAAGCCTGAAAGTGATGGCACCATCAGCGGTAATGATGCTGATAACGACATATATACCTATGAACCGCATTATGATGTTATTACCTCTGCTGATCAGGTGCAAATATACGAAGCTATTTTGCATAATATGGATGGAGCGGTCACCCACAAGCTGCTTGAGGCATCCGGCTATTCCAAGGATAACCGGTTGTTGCCCCTCGGCTTCGACAAACAAACCGCAGGAGAGCTGTTTGCAGTCCGGGGTGAAGCATTGAGTGACGGGAACTTTATCGGAGGATCTGATATCGTGACCTATCAAATAGATACATCGGCCGCAAGCGGGCCCTTTACAGTTAAGGTGGAATTGTTATACCAGTCGATGGCGTACAGCACCATTCATTCCATCCTGGGCGTCAATACTTCCCAGGTACAGGAATTTGAAGGGTACTGGGAGAGTTCAGATAAATTACCCGAGATAATTGCTTTTACTGCACAGGAAGTATCTTAGATAAGGGAGGATTATCATGGGATTTCTGGCTGACAATGTGGGGTTGATATCGGGGATAATCAGTATCGTAGTAGGGCTTGTGATTATTATCTGGCCAAGGCTTATTGCCTACCTGATCGGCGGGTACCTGCTGGTTGTGGGTATAATAATGGTGCTGGCAGCGCTTTAGAAGGTGATCTCCAAAGAAACACCCGGCTTGTTTTATTTTGCCTATGATTTGCACCTGGACCGCGGGCGAATGGCTGCCTGTTGCCCGACTGCCAAACCGCGTTTCAGTGCAAGTCTGCCCAATTTCCAGTTGATTTTTGCCGGCTGGTCGCGGGAATGGCATGGACCTGTGGCAACAATCAAGCGTGCCGGCAGGGAAAAGGTTCTGGGCGGAGTGTATGAAATTGGAGAGACTGATCTGGCAAAACTGGATCGGGAACATGGATTTCCGGCCGCAAGCGACAGAATCAAGGTAACAGTATTCAAAGACACCGGAGAAGCGGTTGAAGCGTTTGCCTATATGGCAAAGCAGGCGGGGAAGGCAGACAAGCCATCACCTGATTACCTGAAGATAATCCAGAAAGGGTATATAGACTGGGGGCTTCTGTAATTATATAAATCCCCCGGAAATATCGTTCTGTGATATTTAGCGGGTCCCCGAAAGCCAAGGGGTTCTATTGACAAGCAGGCAGGGTGTGTCTATTATGGTGAGCTATAATGACAGGTGAAGCTGTAAGGGCACCGAAATATTATACCGGGCAGAGGGTGATCATACAGCCGGTGGCGCAGGAACGGACTCCCGGCGATGCTGCTATTGAGCCCTATGCAGGTAAAATTGCTACTGTGGAAGATTATTATTACATCTACAGCCCTGACCGGAGTCAGGTATTTTACATATATACCGTCCGGTTAACTTCGGAAGATAAAAACGAGCTCGTTGCTCACGAAGATGAATTAAAGCCTGTATTTGAATGATTAAAACCCGAGCGCTTGCCCGATCCCCCATATAATTATTATGGCCAGCCCGATGGTAGCGGCAAGCACCCCCAGGAGCATTCGGTCAATTACCGGAGCTTCGGCTTCCGTAAAATGTTGATTTCTTTTCACTCTTACTATCTGCTTTGACATCATACGCCTCCTTTGAAAACAAATCTCTGATATATATAACGCCGATAACCAGTAGTGGTTAGGATTGATCACAGATGTACACGGATGTGCTTTGTTGGTTAAAAGTGGTATAATTCTGCGTTACCTGTGACCTGAATAAAGGAGAAAGTGCATGAAAAAAACAGTTCTTAATGCTGGTAAACGAAGTTTGTTTGGCAAGAAAACCAGG
>JAQWDO010000077.1 GCA_028705415.1 Dehalococcoidales bacterium | reverse complement strand
CTTTTCGCTGGAATCGATGAAGAAGACCCTGGAGGGTACCAGAGAGGAACCATTGCTGTTGGCAGTAGAGGCATAAAAATATGAGAGATCACCGGTGGCAATTTACACCACTTGACGGGACACTACCTTTTTATCAACGGGCTGGGTTAATCTGAACACGCCATAAAAGTACATTGATAAGCATATATTAACGAATATGTTAATGGGTTGCACAAACTGTTTATGTTAAATCCGGGAGGTGGTGCTTATTGATTTATCGTTTCAGCTGGAATGCCGGGTATTTAGAAGACAGAGGTAGCAGCTTATGAACATAATCACCACAAAAGTGCGCAACTCCAGAAAGTACACCAGTAAAAGAACCACCATCGGCCTCAAAACCACCACCAAAGAACGAATCGACCGTTTCCGTGCTCCCGGCCAATGCTACGACGGCTTTATCCGCCAGCTCGTAGATTGCTGGGAAAGAAACAATTCCCGCCTTCAGTAATTTATTACTTACCAAAAAGGAGGTGAGGTTATACAGAAGAAATGATTATGTTTTATGGGCATCAAAACTAATAAAGGAGGATTATACCCAATGCCCGAAAAAGAAGAGTTAACCAAAGAAAACTCTATCTCCAGAAGACAATTTATCAAGAACACCGGGATCGTAGTTGGCGGCACAGCTATCGGTTCCTCTGTTCTCCTCTCCGCCTGCAATGGCGCAACAGCCACAGAAACTATATCAAAAACGGTAACCAGTACGGTGAAGGTTACCACCTCGATCGCAAAATTCGTTTGCCCTTATGACAGTATTGAATTTGATTCCTTTGCCGCTTTACAAGCTCACGTTGAATCAGCTCATGAAGCGGGTGACCCGGTTGTAAAGTACCTCTGCCCTTACGATAACCAGGAATTTTCTTCTCTTGCAGACCTTAAAGCCCATCTTGAGGCCGAACACCTGGAAGCAGTTGCTCCCGTTGAAGGTTTAATTGTCCTCAAGGTAAACGGGCATGAATGCCATGTGCAGGTTAAGCCAGAATGGTCACTTGCATTCGTATTGAGAGAAAAACTCGGATTACCAGCACTTAAAGTCGGCTGTGACCGCGGTGAATGCGGCACATGCACCGTTGTTGCTAACGGAAGAGCAATATACTCCTGCTGCATGTTGGCGATGGATGCAGATGGAATGGAAATTGAAACGGTTGAAGGGCTTTCTGATGGTATTACCCTGAACCCATTACAGCAGTCCTTCGTTGATAACAGCGCAATCCAGTGCGGCTACTGCACTCCAGGTTTCCTGATGGCAGCCAAGGCATTACTCGCTACCAATCCTAACCCAACAAGGTACGAAGTCAGGGAAGCTCTGTCCGGGCATATATGTGTCTGCGGCAATATCGGTAAAACCATCGATGCGGTACTGAGTGTATAAGGAGGATTTGAGAGATGTTTGAAAATTTAGCAGTAATCACCAACCCGGCAAATAAAGACAAGCAGATCTACTCTATCGTTACCGGCCGGCTTGATTATGCAGCTGATAACATGCTTGGAAAGAAACTTTTTTGCCGGACACTGCTTTCTCCCTATCCCCGCGCTAAAATTATTAGCATTAACACCAGCGCTGCGATGGCGGTACCGGGAGTAAAAGCAATATGCACCTACGAAGATTGCCCGCAATGGTCGCAAAACATCTATTTTGCCGGCCAGGAAGTAGCTGGTGTTGCCGCTGTAGATGAAGCAACGGCTGCAAGAGCAGTAAAACTTATCACAGTTGAATACGAGCAGTACCCATTCGTTGTAGGCCCTGACGAAGCTATGGCTCCGGGGGCGCCTCTCGTAGGTACGGTACCAGAGAAAAACACCCAGGGTTGGGAACTTATGCGCGGTGATTTTGAGGCTGGCTTTGCCAATGCCGATGTAGATTTTACAACCACCATTGGCTGGACACAATACTTCCAGCACGGCAATATCGAATCAACCCAGGCTGTGTGCGCATGGACGGGAGACCATCTTTATGTATGGACAACTTCCCAGAACCCGTTTGCCGGCAGAAGCTCAGTAGCCAGCGCTCTGGGTATACCCCAGAACAGGGTTCACCTGATTTCACACGGCACCGGTAATGGCCACGGCAACAAGCTCAGTATGCCATGGCTGGTTCCGGCAGCAGTGCTGGCTAAAAAAGCCGGCATGCCGGTTTTGTACGCACGAACCCGCTACGAAGAGTTCAACACCCAGGGTCATCAGTTCCCATTAAAAGCTACCATCAGGCTTGGTATGAAGAATGACGGCACACTGGTAGCGGCAGACTCACACTACTTGGGAGATGCGGCTGCTACTTCCTCCAACCGGTCAACCGGCGGCAATGATTCCTTACGCTACACATACCGTATACCAGATGCGCGCTTCCTGGGCACTGGTACTGCAACCAATAAACCGCCGACTTCGGCATGGCGCTGTGTACAGCATCCTCCAGGGACATGGATCTCGGAAATCGCGATAGACCAGGCCGCTGAAGAAGTGGGGATGAACCCGCTTGACTTCCGCTACAAGAACATATTAAACCCGGATGAAGTAGATCTTGATTCCGGACTGCCCATGGCCAGCAACGGACAGCGGGAATGCCTGGAAAAGGTTGCCGCTGCCATTGGATGGAACGCAAATTATCACGAGGTTGGCGCCAGAACCCTTGAAGACGGGCGCAAGCACGGTATAGGAATATGCGGGCATGTAGATGGACATGGCTCAATGTCCAGCGTAGTTGGTGCCATCGTTAACCTTACCAGAGACGGCACCTGCCTGATCAGTTCAGGTATCAGCCGCGCTTCCGGTGGCACTAATACAGCCCACTGTCACATCGTAGCCGAAACACTCGGCATGAAATACGAAGATGTCAATACCGGCGACTGGGGTAATACCGATGTCTGTTCTGAAGGAGGCTCCCAGGGTGGCAGTACCCGAACCATCACAACTGGAGCGGCTTTCCAGATTGCCGCCGAAGACGCACTGGCGCAAGTTTTGGAAACAGCCGCTTTGATGTTTGGAGTTGATGCCAGTGAGTTGGCAACAGGTGATTCAAAAGTCTTCCTCAAATCTGACCCGAACAATTCCAAGACCTTTAGAGAGGTATGTGGCAGAAACTCCTGGAGTATAGTTGGGCGCGGTTATGGCTGGGGCAAAGTCCTGCGGCACCGAGAAGTAGCCGGATTCCCTATAGGCTCCCCCTGCGAAGTCCGCGGTGTTACCGCCGGAGCTGCAGAAGTTGCCGTCGATACCGAAACAGGAGTTGTTGAAGTGCTGAAATTTGCCCAGGCTCTGGATAATGGACGCGCCATTTTCTACCAGGGTTCCATGAACCAGATTCTTGGCGGATGTGAAATCAACATCCACCAGGCTCTTTTCATGGAGCAGATAGTCGATAAAGACACCGGCCTTACCGTCAACGGCAGTTACCTCGACCACAAATGGGGCACTTCGCTCGATTTCGATACTGCCGGTTTTTCAGCAGCGCTGGTTGAAGGCGATGACGCCTGTGGCCCATATGGTTGCAAAGGTATGGGCGAACCCTGTATATCCAACATGTCATCCATTGCCTCCGCTGTGTATAACGCAATCGGGGTTTGGATTCATCAGCCGCCGATAACCCCTCAAAAAGTCCTTAAAGCGCTGGGAAAGGCATAGGAGGTTTATCATGAAAGAGATCACTTACATCAAAGCAAAATCAGTCAGTGAAGCGGTATCATCACTCGGCGCTGGGAAAGCGGTAATCGCCGGCGGAACCGACATATACGGTTATATGAAGAGCATGATGTCGGACAATGCACCGGATACGCTGGTAAACATCAAGGCGATTCCTGATATGGACTACATCAAGGAAGAAGGCGGGATGCTAAAAGTCGGCGCTCTGGCAAAACTCGCCGACATAGCAAGTTCTTCAGTTGTACAGAGCAAGTACACCGCCCTTGCACAAGCAGCCCATATGGTCGCAAGCCCTGAACTGCGCAATATGGGCACAATCGCGGGCAATATTTGCCAGTATGTTCGCTGCTGGTATTACCGGGCAGAAATGGATGCTTTCCCCTGCCTGAGGAAAAATCCTTCAGGCCTCTGCTATGCATTGGTTGCCGACAACCGTTATCATTCGATTTTCGGTGCTGATTCAGGTTGTGTGGCAGTCAACCCCAGTGATATCGCTCCAGCACTCGTAGTATTAGGAGCTACAATTGTTACCAACAGCAGGAATATTGCCGCAGAGGACTTCTTCGCTTTTAACGGCGAAAAAACAACTGTACTTGCAGATAATGAAGTAGTTACCGAAATACAGGTGCCTGCTCCGGCATCGGGCGTAAAAAGCGCTTTTGTTAAAATGGCAGAACGAAAATCATTCGATTTTGCGATTGTGAACTGCGCCGCAGCTATAGGTGGCAGCAGCGCAAAAATATGTCTGAACGGAGTATCCTCCAAACCCAGGCGAGTCACCGCTGCGGAAGAATCCATTGCCGGTAAAGCGATCAATGCCGCCAATGCTGAAACTGCAGCCAACGCCCTGTCAGGAACAGTTGCACTGCCTAACAATAAATACAAAATACAGATAGCCAAAGCCATGATCAAACGGGCTATACTGGGCTGTGCCTAGTTGTTTGCAAATTTCTAAACTCGCTACCGGAGGTGGGCGAA
>JAQWDO010000076.1 GCA_028705415.1 Dehalococcoidales bacterium | reverse complement strand
AAAACACAGAAACCGGAGGTACTATCGCACGCCACAAACTGGAAATTATTGATACCCTGTTTATTTCTACCGCGTGTCTGATTGGCAGGCGGGATGTACATGAACAGCCGGTAAAAAAGGCGATAGTAGATAAACTGGTCGAACTTTTGAATAAAGGAATGACCGAAGATTGATATGAAGCGTATAAACGGGTATAAGGAAGCCTGCAAACTGCTGGACAGAAGGTGTGCCGGAAGTGAATATATTCTGAGCCCCAGGCTCAAACAAAGCTTGCAGGCGATGTTTGGAGTTGAGACGGCTGAAGAGGCAGTGGGAATAATTATAGATGAAGTGCGTTCAGGTGGGGATAAAGCATTGCTCGAGCTGGGGAAAAAAATAGATCGGGTCGAGCTTGAACAGCTTCAGGTGCTTGATTGTGAGATAAGAGAGGCTGTGTCCAGGGTACGGCCAGATGTATACAAAGCACTTGAAAAAGCTGCTGCCAGGATAAAAGAGTCTCATGACGCACAGCGGGAAGCCATAGCAAACAGAATTGAAATTAATGGTTGTTATCAAATTACCATTCCGCTTGGACGGGTGGGAGTATATGCGCCCGGTGGTACTGCCAGTTATCCATCATCGGTGCTGATGACCGCCATTCCGGCAAAATGTGCTGGTGTAACTGAAGTAATTCTGGCAACTCCTCCCGGCAAAGACGGGAAGATTCCGGATATAACCCTGGCTGCTGCGTGTATTGCCGGAGTGGACAGGGTATTTGCTATTGGCGGCGCCCAGGCTATTGCCGCACTGGCATACGGCACCGAAACTGTGCCGGCGGTTGATAAAATCTGCGGTCCCGCAAACGTGTTTGTCATGCTGGCCAAAAAGCAGGTATTCGGAACTGTGGACATTGATGGGCTGCAGGGGCCGAGTGAGGTGCTTATTATTGCCGATGAAAACAGCAACCCCGGTTTTATTGCTGATGAAATCCTGGCACAAGCTGAGCATGATCCCCTGGCGCAGTCAATACTGGTTACAACGTCAGGCAAACTGGCTGACCGGGTTGAAATTGCGCTTGAGAAAAAAATGGCACAATCTGCCAGGGCTGAAATTACAGCTCACTCTATTAGCTCTGCCGGGTTGATAGTGGTGGTTGAAACCGTAGAACAAGCCGTGAGTCTGGCTAATATGTATGCTCCTGAACATCTGGTAGTTGATTCTGAAAAGCCCGGGCTGGAGGTAGAAAAATTTACTACCGCTGGATGCATTTTTACCGGCAGCCAACCGACAGTCCCCATGGGAGACTATGTATGCGGTCCGAGCCATGCCCTCCCGACCGGCGGAACTGCCCGGTTCAGTTCTCCGCTCAATGTCGGTGATTTTCTCCGTTGCTGTAATGTTATCAATGTTGACCAAGCAGTCTTGAGGGAGCTCGGACCTTCGGCGATCATTATTGCCCGCTCTGAAGGGCTGACGGCGCATGCCACGGCAATTGAAAACCGGCTGGAAAACATTGGAGGAAGTTGATGGATGCCCCTGAACCAATGGATAGAATAAGGAAAGATTTGAAGGAGTTTGCCAGTTATTCAGCTCATACGTCTCCGGATTACATGAAAAAGAAGTTCGGGCTGAATTTGGAAGAAATTATCAAGCTCGATGCTAACGAAAACCCGTTTGGGTGTTCACCCAGAGTGTTCGAGGCTATGAATAGTTGTACTTCTTACAGCGTATATCCGGATGCAGCACAGACGGAATTGCGGCGCGAGCTTTCCCTCTACACATCCATGCCGCCGGAATGCATTGTATGTGGCGCTGGCTCTGACCAGCTTATTGATCTGATTATTCGTCTGACAGTGAAACCCGGTGATGAAATAATCAACCTTCCGCCGACTTTTGGAATGTACAGTTTTTATGGGAAGCTATCAGGGGCCCAGGTAATTAATGTCTACCGCGGCATGGATTTTGTTATCTGTTTCGATGAAATAGTCAGCCAGATCACACCACGTACGAAATTGATATTTTTAGCCAATCCCAACAATCCCAGTGGTAATATCACACCAAAATCGGATATCCAGGCCTTGCTGGAAACCGGAGTGACTGTAGTAGTTGATGAAGCTTATTATGAATTCAGCCGGGAGACAGTAGCTCCCTGGATAGAACGGTATGATAACCTGATAGTATTAAGAACCTTCAGTAAATGGGCCGGTCTTGCCGGATTAAGGGTTGGCTACGGCATATTCCCGCAATACATGGCTGAGTATATGATGCGGATTAAAGATCCATATTCAATTAATATTGCTGCACAGAATGCGGCAATTGCATCCTTGCAGGATAAGGAATTTTTACTGGAAAGAATAGATCACATAATATTTGAAAGAGAACGCCTTTTTGGATTGTTAAGCAATATTAAAAAACTGTTACCGGTACCCTCAAAAGCTAATTTTATACTATCCTTACTGATTGAAGGCCGCGCTGCCTTGTTAACTGATACACTCAAACAGCGCGGAATACTGGTAAGATACTTCGATGCTCCGGAAATGAAAAAATACTTCCGGATAAGCATCGGGAAGCCTGAGCAAAACGACGTGCTGGTAGAAAGCATAAAAGAAATACTTTTGGGGGATACACAATGGTAAACAGAACTTCCGAAAAGAGAAGAGAAACCCGGGAAACCAGTATTAGCGTGTCATTAAATGTTGACGGCAAGGGTCAAACGGAGATATGTACCGGCATACGTTTATTTGACCATCTGTTGGACCAGCTTGCAAAGCATGGCATGTTCGATCTCAAGATATCAGCAACCGGTGACGATGCTCATCACCTGGTGGAAGATGTAGCCATCGTGTTTGCCCTGGCTCTTGATGAAGCCCTTGGAGAAAAAAGGGGAATTGTGCGCATGGCTGATGCAACTGTGCCGATGGATGATGCACTGGCAACAGTTGCGGTAGATATCAGCGGGCGGGGCTACTCGGTGCTGGACATGGAATTTGAGGGGAACGACCTTTTTGGTTTTGCCACCGATCTTATACGTCATTTTCTGGAGACGTTTGCAAGAGAGGCCAGGATCAATCTGCATGGAGGCCTGGCTTATGGTACCAATGACCATCACAAGGCAGAGGCATTTTTTAAGGCTTTGGGAAGAGCTTTGGAAAAGGCTACCCGCATCGATCCGAGAATTGCCGGAGAAATACCATCGACTAAAAATGCTCTCTAGCTGTTAACTGAAGCTTTGGCCGGTAATTCTTTCGTAAGCCTGGCGATAACGGCTGGATGCTGTTTCTATTACACTGTCCGGTAAGATTGGACCGGGCGGTGTCTTATCCCAGCCGCTTTCAGTTAGCCAGTCCCTGATGGGTTGTTTGTCGAAACTGTCTTGAGGCTGCCCCACTTTGTATTTAACCTTATCCCAGAAACGGGAAGAATCCGGGGTTAATATTTCGTCAATAATAGTTAATCTGCCGTCATTGATACCAAATTCGAATTTGGTATCGGCAATTATAAACCCTCTGCCAGATGCATATTTAGAAGCATATTCGTAAGTTTCTATGCTTTTTTGCCTGAGGAGTAACGCCGTTTCTTCGCCGACGATTTCTACAAGCATCTTGAAATCCATCGGCATGTCATGGCCCTGATCCGCCTTGGTGGTAGGAGTGAACACCGGTTCCGGCAATTGCTGGCTTTCCAGCAAGCCGGGTATTATGCCAACGCCGCAAATAGAACCCTTTTGCTGGTATTCACTCCACCCGGATCCGGCCAGATAGCCGCGTACTACGCACTCTGCCTCTATGCGCTGGCATTTCTTTACTATGACCGATCGGCCTTTCAGGTACTCAGGATACCGGAACCTCTTTTCAACCGGCAGATAATCGTCAAGTATGGTAACGTCGTCGACGCTGGAAACAAGGTGGTTTGGTATGATGTGGGAAGTTTTGTTCAGCCAGAAAACCGACATCTGATTCAGTATTTTACCTTTGTCGGGTATGCCGCAGGGAAGGATAACATCGAATGCCGAAATGCGATCTGTAGTAACAATGAGCAAGTAATTGCCAAGATCATAAGTATCACGGACTTTTCCGCGTATAAAAACAGGAAGCGGCAAATTTGTTTTTAGTAAAATATCGCTGTTGTCAGTCATTATATTGCTCCGGGTGCCAGGTTATTATCTACGCGTGTCTGTGTACATTTTTTCCACTGGCTGTGGGTCAACCCGAGGCGTTTGAAGACGTCGTCTACATGCTTGATATAGTAATTATAGTCAAAAAGATCGTCAATTTCCTTTTCTGTAAAAACCCTGCTTGTCCTTGAATCCTTTTTTAGCAGGGTAATGAACTTGCTTTTACCCTGCCAGCTTTTCATAGCGTTCGATTGAACAATATCATAAGCCTGTTGCCGGGTTAATCCTTTGTCTATCAGGGCAAGCATTACCCTTTGAGAAAACAGCAATCCTTTTGTAATCTCCATATTGCGCTTCATATTATCGGGAAAGACCTTTAGCCCGCTCATAATTCCACTGAAGAGGCCCATCATATAGTCGAGAAGCAGGCAGCTGTCCGGTAATATTACCCTCTCGGTAGATGAATGGGATATATCGCGTTCGTGCCAGAGGGCAATGTTTTCCATTGAGGTTAATGAATAACCGCGGATAAGGCGTGCCAGTCCTGAAATCCTTTCGCACAGTTCGGGATTTCTCTTGTGAGGCATCGAAGAGGAACCGGTT
>JAQWDO010000075.1 GCA_028705415.1 Dehalococcoidales bacterium | reverse complement strand
CGGGTTATGAACCCGGCGGCATAATTTATAAAATCAACATCGCATCGCCGAAGCTGTAAAAGCGGTATTGGTTTTTGATGGCTTCCTGGTAGGCTTGTAATACAAACTCTCGTCCGGCAAATGCACTAACCAGCATCAGAAGGGTTGAGCGCGGCAGGTGGAAATTGGTTATCAGTGCGTCTACAACTTTGTACTGATACCCGGGAAGGATATAAAGACTAACCCAGCCTTTGTATCCTTCTGTTCCGGCTGCCTGTTCCAGTAAACGAGCAGTGCTGGTGCCAACGGCAATGATCCTCCTGCCTTCCTGCCTGGCAGTGTTTATCTGCAAAGCTGTCTCCCGGGCTATCTGCCCGTATTCGGTATGTATTGCATGCTCGCAAGGATTTTCCGTACTGATGGGGCGAAAGGTATCCAGCCCTATGTGAAGAGTAACAAAATGGGTTTCGATACCTCTTTCTTGCAGTTTCTTGAGAAGGCCGGGTGTAAAGTGGAGGCCTGAAGTCGGGGCTGCCGCGCTGCCCAGTATTTTGGAATAAACCGTCTGGTAACGCTCTCCGTTATCAAGCGGTTTGTGTATATAGGGAGGAAGCGGCATTTCACCCGCTTCAAACAGCATCTCTTCCGAAGAGAAGCGCACTATACGTATACCCTCTTCTTTTTCCTCTATAACAACGGCGGTTACCCCCACCGGTGGAATTTCCACCACTTCTCCTGTTTTCAGCTTTCTGGCTGGTTTTGCCATTACTTCCCAGGTGTTTATGTCAAGTCTTTTAAGCAACAAAATCTCAACGCTCCCACCTGTTCCTGCCCTGTTACCGTGTATTCTGGCCGGCAGAACACGGCTGTTATTAAAAACCAGCACATCCCCGCTGTTTAAAATATCCGGCAACCGGCTGAAAACATGGTGCACAACTGCCCGATGCTCACGGTCCAGCACCATCAAGCGCGAGGAATCGCGCGGTTCTACGGGCTCCTGGGCGATAAGCTCCTGGGGCAGATTATATTCAAAATCGCTGGTTTTCATTCTTTGTTTTTGGGTTCGGGAGGCTTTAAGCCCAAACGCTTGCCGACGTGACACCGGCCAAGGTAGAAATTAAGCTGTGAAGGCGTCTGCCAGAGAGTCCAATCCCTCGGTGGTGCAGTATACTCACCGATTGTATCTTCTTCATTATAATGCTTCAAACGTTCATATGCTCGCACCCAAATGCATTGCTTTTTCCCCGGGTAAACTTCACACCACCCTTCATAGCTTCCACCACAGGGGCCGACACGCCTTTCCTTGGGGCATTGGGAAACAGGGCACAAATAGGCAGTATCCGGCAGTGCGCAATCGCCGCAATCAAGGCAGTCAAACATCACAGTCTTGGCAAGATGAGTTAGTTTACCAACGATATTCCGGCTGAATTCGGATTTATCCGCCCGGGCTGCCATTTTTTGGTACAAACGGAAAAGGGGATGCTTCGGATCAAAGAAAGACTCGTGCAAAATACGGGCTATACGGTAAGATAAAGGAGATTTACCCTTGCCAAGCAAGCCCGTCTCTTCCATTGTGTTCAAGCCGGATTCTTCATCTTTTTCAAAAAGATAATAGCCATCCGGCTGGGGATAGTTGAATTCCGGCACGAATTCTTGCCATTGATGCGCTAATTCCTTTCCCAGGTTTACGATATTTTCCAAATCCTTGTGGTTAAGGTTAAAGCCACCGATATGAACACCGGCATAGCCCATCCCTTTTGCAATGGCATACATCCTGGCGGCGCGAATTATGCGTGCTTCCCTGCCTTTATCAGGGGACTGTCTTTCCTGTTCCACCTGCTCGAGCAGCTCTTTGGTTACAACGGCTCCGGGTATGCGGTTGGCATTCATCACTTTGGCCGCCGGGTAACTGAGCAGGTAAATATTTGCCAGCACCGGCACACTGTAATCCATGTATCTTAGCCACGTTACCAGTTCATGCATCTTGCGGGCATCGAAGCCAACCTGGCTGATTATGAAACCGGCACCGCTTTTTATCTTCTTTTCCAGCTTGTAATACTGGCATACGGTTTCAGCTTCCATTTTTTTGAAGGGCGAAACTCCGACCCCGCCAAAGAAATCGGTGGGTTCCATCTGCCTGGTTTTACCCATGGCTTCATATTCACGCCCGGCATTGGAACAGCGAATAAATTCCATTACATGTGCCGGGTCAACATCATATGCCGGCAGCGCCATGCCGTTGTAGGAAGAACCTTCCGAGTAATCCCCGGTGACAACAAGGACGTTGCGGATATTGTGAAGATTTAGTGCATAGAAAATGCTTTCAATCTGGGTCCGGTTTTTATCTCTTAGAGCAATATGAACCAGGGGCTCAATGCCCAGTTTTTTTACCTCCAAGGCAACTACCTCCGAAGGAAGCGCCGGAGCCCCCCTGGGAGAATCTGTAATACTGATGGCATCTACAACATTGCCAGCCGCAGCTTCTTCAGCATTGGTCAGAATAGAGTTGAGCTGTGCGCGGGTATTGATCCGCCCGGGAATTTGTTCCCAGGTAACGGTAAAGCTATCCGGATTGCAGATAGAATCCTTGAATTTGTTAACCGTTTCGTTTTCCATCCTGACCGCCCTGTTTAATAAGTTTGTTAGCATATCATACAACTTTTCAGGCAATCAAACATGAATTGTGCCGGCTTTGTTACCTCAGGCATGCTTTTGAGGCGTCATTGAATACATGGTAAACTGGTTATCATGAAAATACTGGTTACCAATGATGATGGAATTTTTGCCGATACCCTGTGGGTCCTGGCAAATGCTTTAAACGACTGGCATAACGTCACTGTAACAGCTCCTGACAGGGAACAGAGTGCCACAGGCACCATGGTCACCCTCCGGCTGCCTCTCAGAGTCAGACAGCACGGATGCTTTACCCAGGGCATAAATGCATATTCGATAGAAGGCTCCCCATCGGATTCGGTAATTCTGGCCATCGGCAAGCTGACACCGGATTCAGATACGGTAATATCCGGTATTAACCTGGGCTTAAACCTTGGAGATGATGTGCTTATATCCGGTACCGTAGGGGCAGCCATGCAGGGCTATCTCAGGGGACTGCATGCTGTAGCAATTTCAGTGCCACCTGAATCCAGGCGTTCTGCCTGGCAAAACGCCGCTCGCCTGGCGGTAATTGTTGCTGACGGAATCAAAAGTGGGCTACTTGGAACCAACGGTTTTTATAATATCAATATGCCGGATATCCCAATTTCTGTTATTCAGGGCATAAAAGTGACCCGGCTTGCCCATAAAACGCATATTGACACTGTTGAAGAAGGGTACGACGGGCGGCGGGAATATTACTGGCTGGTCAGGCAGCAGCTCAGTCAGGACGTACCGGTTGACAGCGATATCTGGGCAGTTGAGCACGGCTATATATCCATTACCCCACTGCATGCTGAAATGTTCCACCGTTCCAACGGGGAGCTTACCGATGAGCTTTGTTCGGATTTTTTTAACAAGCTTAAACAGGCTTGAATTGCCCCTTTATTTGACACCTTCCTTCCAAGCCCCTACAATTAAGCCCTTCGAAGCCAGCGACCCCGAAAAAGGGCGTTGAGCCTCATACTTCCAGATACTTGACTGCATACCCTAACCGCTTGGATCCGGTGTGACCGAGACGGGGAATTGGCTGAATTGCCTTCTCTATTGGCCGTGCCGGAGAAGGTTTTTTTATGGCAAACGAGAGCAATGAATTGAAAATTGGCTTTATCGGAGCCGGGAAAGTTGCCCTGGCGCTGGGAAGTTCGCTGCGCAACATTGGTTACACCATAAGCTCCATATCCAGCCGCAGCTACCAAAGCGCACTTTCTGTTGCAAGCCAAATCTCCGGATGTACAGCGGTGAAAACGGCAGACGAAGTTGTACATGACTGCAACCTTGTGTTTATCACCACTCCGGATGCTGCTATCGGCAGGGTTTGCGAAAGTGTCAGCTGGCGGCCGGGGCAGATGGCAGCTCATACAAGCGGTGCCGATTCCCGTTCTGTATTGGATTCCGCCAGTAGTCAAGGGGCCTTAACCGGAGTATTTCATCCCCTGGCAACTGTTTCACCAAACGGTGGCGCCCTTGAGCCTTTCTGTGGAATTACCATCACCATCGAAGCTGAACCCCCCTTACTTGAAACGCTTGAAGGGCTGGCTCGTTCACTTGGTGCAGATACTTTACGCTTGCATGAAGAAAACCGCTCTCTTTACCACGCCTCTGCTGTTTTTGTCTCAAATTATGTGATGGCTCTGGCCGATATTGCTACCGGGCTATGGCAGGAAATGGGTTTCGAAAAGCAGCAGGCAGAAAAAGCGCTCCTGCCATTGCTAAAAGGCTCCGTGCATAACCTGGATACGGTCGGCCTTCCGGCCTGCCTCACCGGGCCTGTCAGCCGCGGAGATACCGGCACCATCAAAAAGCACCTCGGTTCGCTGGAAAAACTGGATGATTCTCTTTCCATTACCTATCGCGCATTAGGTTTGCATACAATCAATATTGCCCGGAGAAAAGGGAGCATAACTCCAAAACAGGCTGAAGATATAACCTCTATTCTTAACACTTGGGAGAGATCTTATGATTAGAAGCTTTTTAAAAAGTAAAAACCACCGTGCCCGCGTAGCCGGGGTTAACCTGGACTATGAAGGCAGCATCACCATAGACAAAGCGCTTATGAAGGGTGCCAACATTGCCG
>JAQWDO010000074.1 GCA_028705415.1 Dehalococcoidales bacterium | reverse complement strand
CGTCTGGTTGATATGAGCGAATATAAACGCCGGCAGGCACCTCCCGGTGTTAAAATCACCTCGCGTGCTTTTGGAAGGGACCGCCGACTTCCCATAACCAACCGCTTCCGGGGTGTCTAGCGGTTGTGGTTTCCCTTTTCGGTTTAATATCTTAATACAAAATCAGGAGTCTGAATCACGTGAAAGTTGGCGTTCTTTCTTTACAGGGAACCTTTATTGAGCATGTAAATGCAATCAGAAAACTTGGTGTGGATGCACTTGAAGTCCGAAAACCGGAAAACCTTCACGGTATTTCAGGTGTTATCATACCTGGAGGCGAAAGCACTGTTATCACCAGGCTGATGCACTATTACAGGCTGGTTGAGCCGTTAAAAAGACTGGCAGAAAACTCTGTACCTTTTTTGGGTACCTGTGCCGGTATGATATGCCTGTCTAAGGATGTGGGGAGCCCGGTTGAACTTGAAACCCTTGAGCTTTTGGACATACGTGTAAACCGCAATGCTTTTGGCCGCCAGGTGGCGAGTTTCGAAACGGAGTTAAATATTCCCGTGCTTGGCGAAAAACCTTTCCCTGGTTTGTTCATAAGGGGTCCGGTGGTGGAGCATACTGGAGATGGGGTGGAAGTTATTGCCCGGATTGATGATGGCAGGATTGTTGCCGTACAGCAAGGCAACATTCTGGCAACCGCCTTCCATCCGGAATTGATGGAGGACCTCAGGTTGCACCAGTACTTTTTACAGCTGGTGTTGAAAACTGTTCCAGAAGCAAGGCTTTTATAACAGACGGTAAACCAGCTTTGTTGGGAATGGCAAACAGCCAGCTCGTGCATACTGTTAGGACGTATTGTAATCCGATGCTGGGAGAAGAAACCGGTTTATACTTTAGGCCTGTTCGTTGTTGTACCGGTAATCACTGATTGTAACCCTCAGGGTGTTGCTTGCCAGCTCAGCGCAGTGCCCGCCTTCGCTGGGGATTCCCCCGAGTGCCTCCAGAATAACTTCAGCGTCGATCTCCATGGCTTGATCTAATGTTTTTCCTTTTGCCAGTTTAGTTGCCATTCCGCCAGCAGCAATGGAATCATTACAGCCATCAGTATTAAAAGAAGCATCAACTATTATGCCGTTTTCCACCTGTATCCACATCATCATGGTATCTCCGCAGTACCCGTCAATGATGCCGAATGCATTGTGATAGTCACAAATGCGCATATCTACCGGGTCCATAATCAGATCAACAGCGGCGGCACCATAGCCGTTGCCCATCATGAACTGTTTTACGATTTCTTTGGCTTTTGCTTCCTTTTCTTGTTCGTCAAGCTCTTCTGGCATGTCTTTATGCTCCGGTTTTTTATTAATTGTAATTCCTAAACTATTTTAGTTCAAGAAAACCGGATTTTAGCCCCGGCAGTTAACAGTTGAAAAGACTCGCCCAAAACATTTTGCAGCACGCAGGAAGCTTTAAAACCGGTGCAGTGCCCGGCTACAACCTGTTCGATTTTCATCTCTTTTAGAGCTTCTGCTGTGCGCTTTATCTGTTCTTCGCTAGCGTCGTAAAGATGGAATCCGCCAATCACGGCAAGGATTTTCTCTTCTCCTGTTATTCTCTGTGCCTGTTTGACAGCGTTGATAATACCCCGGTGGCTGCACCCGGCTACTATTACCAGGCCGGAGCCGCTGTCTATTACCAGTGCCAGATCGTCCAGGAATGGATCGGGGAATGATTTGCCTTCACTGGTTTCCACTAAATCCTTATCCGGATGTTCAAAATCACTCAGTAACGGGATTTCACCGGTTGTTGTGACTGATTCCGTGATCTTGCAGGGCTCTTTAGTCAAAACAAGCTGGGCGCCATGCTCCTCCAGTTCCCTGGCGGTAACCGGTATTCCAATGTAATCAAGCGGGGCGCCGGGTTTTCTGAAAGCATATTTCGGGTTAAACGCTGCCGGGTGGGCAATAACATCTACTTGCCCTCCTGACTGCTTCAGGATGCTTAATAAACCACCGGTATGGTCGTAATGGCCGTGGCTTAATACTATGGCTTTCAGCTTACTGAAATCCTTGCCGGCCAGGCCGGCATTGTGCAGGGCTGTAAAGCTTCTGCCGGTATCGAAAAGTATTTTTTTACAGTCTGCCTCAACCAGCATACTCAAGCCCCACTCAGCCAGGTAACATGACGTTGCGGTATTATCGGCAAGAACGGTAATATCAATCTTCATGGCTGTTGTCTGCTCCGTTAAGCTGTGAGCCCTCTTCGGCGAGTGATGGATCATCCCCGGTTAATTTATAGTTGCCGCCCTCTATCCTGATAGCCTTGGCGCTGAGGATGGCTGTGGCAATCTTGTTGCGGGCGGAAGCGAGTATTCGCTGGAATGTGGGTCGTGATACTTTCATCTGGTCAGCAGCTTCTTTTTGTTCCAGCCCTTCCAGATCCTTCAGTCTTATTGCTTCTATTTCTTCAAATGTCAGTGATATTTCTTCCAGGAAGCGCATTGGTATTCCCTGTGGTTTGAAATATCTGGCATCCGGCAAGAAACTTATGTGGCGGCATTTACGCGGCCTGACCATACTTCACCTCTGTTAAGAGCATATGCTCATTATAGGTCAAGCATTCACCTTTTTCAATTGGCTGGCTGCTACATTACCATAATAATGTCTGGCTTAGCCATAATCAATTTTAATCTTAATACCACAAAGTCCTGGAATTTTCGTGAACTTTATTGGAAAGCATCCTGATATTGCGGAACTATAATGACGGTGTAAGGTTTGGTTTATCCAACTTGACAAACTGCTGACGAAAAAGTATCTTCATAGTATATACAATCAATGGAGGGATGGGATGAAAACGCATATCCAAAAATGGGGTAACAGCCTTGCTTTGCGTATACCCAAATCTTTCGCTAGTGATGCCGGGCTACAAAAAAATACATCCGTTGAACTATCGCTGGCAGAAGGGAGGCTTATTATTACTCCGGCAAAGAAGTCGGAGTTAAAACTCGAGCAACTTCTGGCAATGGTAACTGAAGATAATCTGCATCGCGAGACTTATACCGGTGGTAGTGAGGGGAAGGAGGTGTGGTAACGGTCGCAGCTTACATACCTGAACGCGGGGATGTGGTTTGGATTACCCTGGATCCGCAAGCAGGCCATGAACAAGCCGGTAGACGGCCAGCTGTGGTGCTCTCACCCCGAGACTACAACAGCAAAGTTGGGTTGGCGATCCTTTGCCCTGTTACAGCTCAGGTCAAGGGCTACCCCTTTGAGGTCAATATTCCTTTGGGGCTCCCGGTGGCTGGATGCATTCTGGCCGATCAGGTTAAATGCCTTGACTGGCGCTTACGAAATGCTGAATTGATTTATACTTTACCAGCTGAAATTATCTCAGAGGTACTTGGGAAGCTGGTTGTACTGTTATTTTAAATGATGGTTAATCGAGTTATCAGACAGTTGCTGGATTTTGGCAATCCTGAACTTTTCCAGGCTTGCAATCATAAAGCAGGATTCTTATATCAGTGCTAAAATAATGTCGCGCCTTAAAATAAATTGATAGCTTTCTTGGGCTGGTGATATAATTGCAGTCGCCAGCGCCAGATTCATCTATCTTTTTATGGCGATTGCATCATTTTATGGGCGGTTAGCTCAGTGGTTAGAGCACCTGCTTCACACGCAGGGGGTCACTGGTTCAAATCCAGTATCGCCCACCATCCTTTACAGATTCCGAACCACTCGCCCGTAATATTATGGCAAACGGGGCATTGTATTCTGCTTTGGTGATATTCCCATCTTCAATATATAAGCGCTTAAGCACGGTTTCGCATAGTAGTCGCTTCTGATCGAAGCTGCCGTTTTCATACAAGAAATCAAACTGAGTAGCCAGCTCGCGTGCCACCTCGAAGTCAGCCTTGACCAGGTGCTGGCGCTGCCGGATGCTTTCTATCATATTGTTTAGTCTTGATTTCTCAGCCTCTATATTTGCACGGTGCCCTTTAAAATCTGAAAGTGATATCTCCTCTTCCATCTATTACCTCTACAACACCTGACTTCTATACCTGATAAGTCGGTATACTCACTTGAACTTTTTCAGACCGAAATGAACCATTTCAAAAAATCTGCGTATTAGTATTATGCACACATTACAATCTGGCATCAATATAATACATGCTTATCAGCCCAATAGGCCGACTTGATGTGCTATTCTGTTAATCAAACGTTAAGGTTAATTTGGAACCTGGATAAGCTGAACCTTTTCGAATAAACTGCGTATTACTATTATGCAAGAACTGATAGAAAGATGGCAGGCCGGAGATGTTGATGCTTTCGACGAGCTTTTTCACCAGTATAAGAAACTAGTGTTTAAAAGTGCATTACTGATCTCTGGTAATGTTGGCGATGCTGAGGACATTTTGCAGGAAGTATTTCTTAAGCTGTGGACTTCAAAACATACTTACAGTTCTCGTAAGGGTAATTTTATTAACTGGCTTTACAAAATCACCGTCAACCAAAGTATCAGCAAATGCCGTAAAAAGAAAATCCATTCTCTTTCTCTTGACCAGATAGATTCAGGCAGTGGGATTGTCGATAACAGAGAAAGGATCGAACCGAATCTTGATCGTAAATGGGAATATGAAGCACTAACCAAGCTGGTAAGCCAAATGGATGAGAAGCACCGTCTTGTTTTGATACTGAGGTATTTTAATGATCTGCCGAATAATGCCATT
>JAQWDO010000073.1 GCA_028705415.1 Dehalococcoidales bacterium | reverse complement strand
TATAACCAGCATATTTGGTAGAGATAATGCCGGACCTGCCAGTAGTAGTGCCAGAGTCGGCCCCTTGCCCATTCCGAGGTCCATCAGTGCTTTAATTATAGGTACTTCAGTGAGTGTCGCAAAATACATAAATGCTCCAAACACGGAAGCAGAGAAATTGGCCAGCAGGCTGTTACCGCCTACGAAACGGCTGACCACTGATTCCGGGAGAAGCACGGTAATAATACCGGCAGCAAAAACGCCCAGCAAAAGCCAGGGGAATATAAGCCGTACAAAGCGCCAGGTTTCCTTCATCCACATGCCGAATTCTTCCCGGGTAAACCACTGCCAGGTTACGATTGCCAGCACTGCCAGGTTGACCCCAAGCATAATCCAGTTGGCAGATGCTGCAAACAGAAGCACTCCAACCAGCAGTAAGAAGAAGATAACCTGTTGCCACCATTTCTTGGCGTTCGGGTCATCGCAGAGATTGGCAAACGCTGTGTCGTTTTTCTTGTTTTGTTCCTCTTTGCGATATATGAATGCCATGATAACGCCAATGGCAATTGAGAAGATTATAGCGCCGATTGCCCTTCCCAGCCCGAGGTCGAACCCCAACAATCGCGCAGAATAGACAATAGCCAGCACATTAATTGCCGGGCCGGAATAAAGAAAAGCTATTGCGGGGCCAATCCCTGCGCCTCTCTTGTATATACCTCCAAACAGGGGAAGAACTGTGCAGGAGCATACTGCAAGGATAGTTCCGGAAACAGAAGCAACACCATAGGAAATAAGGCGGTTGGCATTGGGCCCAAAATACTTGAGTATTGCATTCTGGGAGATGAGCACTGCTATTGCCCCGGCAATAAAAAATGCTGGAACCAGACAGGTAATTACATGAGCTGAAAGGTATTCCAGCACAGCGTTCCACCCCCCGGCAACCAGGTCCACAAAAAGTTCCATTTTCTTAATTGTTTCCTTTTCGATTGGTTCTTGTTAAGGTTATCAAAACAGTCTGACTGCCTGAATCCTATTCAGACTGATTGTTATATGCCAAATAATCTTCATATGAATAAAGCTTTTCCAGTTCTTCCGGGTCGTCCATTTTAACCCGTATAATCCAGGCATTTCCGTACAGGTTTCGGCTGCTCAACAACCCGTTATTGTTTTCAATTACTTCACCGCTGACCGGGCTAAAAAGGTCTATTGTCATCTTGGATGTTTCAATGGTAGCAAATACCTCGTTTTTGTTAAGCTGGGAATCAGCCGAAACTGCTTCCACGCGGCCTATTGATGCCTTACCCATGTTAGTAACCATATTCCACAATTTTTCGGTTATCCCCATCCTGGCGATGCCATCGGCTTCTTCCATCACCCATACATGCTCAATACTATAGAGCAAATCTTCCGGCACCCCGGTAACTGGCGAAGCGGAAGAAGTGGTTTCAGCAGAACTATTGCACCCGGCAAGAAACGCCATCGACAACAAACTGGCGCCACCTGCTGCCAGGCTTACCTCTTTCAGAAATGCCCTTCGGCTTATCCCCTCCGGTTTTTCATGGTTTTTCATATTGGCGAATTTCCTCCAGAACAAATATTAAACCAATTGTCGCAGGTGCTTTTTCTTTATGCGCATATGCGCCTATAAGAATTGTAACTCTGGCGGAAACAAAGTGTCAACATGCTGGCCGAATTGGTAAAATTTATGGTTCGGAATACTCTATCTGTTATAATTCAGGCAAAATATGACCGCATCTGTCTCTCTCTATATTCATATTCCCTTCTGCCGGAAAAGGTGCTCTTACTGTTCCTTCGTTTCTTACGCCGGCCGATTGGGTGACATTGCCAAATATATGCAGGCTGTTAAATATGAAATCAGCCAGCGTATTGATGGCCGGCAGTTGAAGAGCGTGTACTTTGGAGGAGGTACTCCAAGCCTGGTACCTGTCAGGTATATCAAAAGCCTGATGGAAAGCATAAGCAGGTATTTCCCAAAATCTGGCAAAACCGAAGTAAGCCTTGAAGCCAATCCCTGTACAATCGATAATACCTGCTTGAAGGATCTGCTCAATGCAGGGATAAACCGGCTGAGCATTGGTTTGCAAAGCCTGGATGATGGGGAATTGAGCACGCTGGGGCGCCTGCATAATTCGCAACAGGCTTTAGAAGCAGTGAAACATGCCCGCAGTGCCGGTTTTGATAACATAAACCTGGATTTGATTTACGGGATACCCGGCCAGACTGTATCTTCATGGGAGCAGACCCTTAGAGAGGCTGTAAACCTGAGTCCGGAACACCTTTCCCTTTATGGTTTAAGCCTTGAGCCCGGTACCCTGATGATGGAATTGATTGAATCGGGGGCACTCCCGCAGCTAAACCCGGATTTAAGCGCAGATCAGTATGAACTGGCTGAGGAAATACTGGAAGAAGAAGGTTACCGGCATTATGAAATATCCAACTGGGCAAAACCGGGTTATGAGTGCCGCCATAATCTTGTATATTGGAACAGGGGAGAATACATAGGAGCCGGCACTGGCGCCAGTTCGTATCTGGGAGGGCGCCGTTACAATAATACCTCCAGCCTGGACAAATATTTGGAGGAAGCCCTGGCGGGAAAAACCATATCAATCGAGAATGATGAAATAATAAGCCCCGAACTGGCTTCCGCTGAAGCGGCCATCCTATCCCTCAGGCTGGATGAGGGCATAGATATGGAAAAGTACAATCGGGATTACTGCACAGATATCTTATCTGTGTATAATAAACAGATAACAGAACTCGAGGGCTATGGTTTGATCCAAAACGATGGTGTTTACATAAAGTTGACCCCAAGAGGGAGGTTGCTCGGCAATGAAGTTTTTTGGCGGTTTCTTCCCGAGCTAACAGGGGAAACCAATTTACATAGAGTAGCAACGGAGTAAAAATGAACCAGGATTCAATTAGAAATTTTTGTATTATTGCTCATATAGATCACGGCAAGTCGACTCTGGCAGACAGGCTGATTGAGATTGCCGGGGGAATGAAACGGGCAAAAGTTACCGAACAGGTTATGGACAGCATGGAGCTGGAGCGCGAAAGAGGCATTACCATCAAAGCCAAAGCCGTCCGGCTGGATTATAAAAACCGTGCCGGCAGTCGGTTCAGGTTGAACCTTATCGATACTCCAGGCCACGTTGATTTTTCCTATGAAGTTTCAAGAACGCTGGTTGCATGTGAAGGGGCTGTGCTGGTTATTGATGCAACTCAGGGGATACAGGCACAAACACTTGCCAATATCTATATTGCCATGGAACACAACCTGGCAGTGATACCGGTGATAAATAAAATAGATCTCCCCGGCAGTGAACCGGAACGCGTTATGGAAGAAATTGTAAGTGTTCTGGGGTACAAGGCCAGTGAAACGTTTTTAATCAGCGCCAAAACCGGCCAGGGCGTGCCGGAACTGGTTGAGGCAATAATAGAACGGATACCTCCTCCGGGTGGCAATTTGGAACTTCCTCTAAGAGCCCTGATTTTCGATTCCCATTATGATGATTACAGGGGAGTTATCGCCTACTTGCGGGTGGTTGACGGAATGCTGAAAAAAGGCAGCAAGGTCCACCTTATGGGCGAGGGTACTCAAATGGAAGTGCTGGATTTGGGCTACTTCGCTCCTGATCCTACTCCGGCTGAATCTCTTCAAGCGGGCGAAGTAGGCTATATTGCAACCGGGTTGAAGAGTGTTGCCGAATGCCGGGTTGGGGATACGGTGACCATAACTCCGGGGGGTGCGAGCGAACCTCTTATTGGATACGATCTGCCCAAACCTATGGTATACGCTGGCATATACCCTACCCAGGCTGATGACTATGCTGACCTCAGGGAGGCGATAGAGAAGCTGAACTTAAACGATGCTTCATTGACCTTTGAGCCAGAAGCAAGCCCTATTTTGGGACAGGGTTTTCGCTGCGGGTTCCTGGGGCTTTTGCACCTCGATATAGTAGTAGAGAGACTGGAGCGGGAATTTTCTCTATCTCTGGTGGTGACTGTTCCCGGGGTAAAGTTTCTGGTAACCAAAACCGGCGGTGAGATACTGGAACTAACCAGCCCGGTGGATTTCCCCGATCCTTCCGAGATTGCAAAAATAGAAGAGCCCTGGGTCAGGATTTCAGTAGTTACTCCTTCGTTTTTTATCGGCGCTCTGATGGAAGTAATGCAGGAGTTTGAGGGGGAATACAGGCAAACCGAGTATCTTGGCCAGTTTACCGCTCTTGGTGAAGGCGGCCAGAGAGTCCGGCTGGAATATGATATGCCGCTTCGCAGTATGCTGACTACTTTTTATGATTATCTGAAAAGCCGCAGCCGTGGATATGCATCTCTTGACCATGAATTACTGGGGTACAGGGAAGCGAAACTGGTTAAGCTGGATGTCCTGGTCAATGATTTGAAGGTGGATGCCTTCAGCCGGATAATACCACCGGAAAAAGCTCATGAAATAGGCAAGGCAGTGGTGGCCAAATTGAAGGAATCGATTCCGCGCCAGTTATTTAAAATACCGCTGCAAGCTGCTATCGGCGGCCGGATTGTCGCCAGAGAGGATATTTCCGCCCGTCGTAAAGATGTTCTTGCCAAATGTTATGGCGGTGATATTACCCGTAAGAGAAAGCTGCTGGAAAAGCAGAAGGAAGGCAAGAAAAAGATGAAGATGATAGGACAGGTAGAGGTGCCCAAAGAGGCTTTCCTGAGCATCATGAAACTGGGGTAAGCCTGCACAGGGCTGGGTTGGATACGTAACATATTCAGGCACATAG